>NZ_JAGEKJ010000003.1:0-282038 GCF_049887835.1 Gluconobacter sp. NFX36
TATGCCCCGGCATATCCAGAAATCGAATGCTGGAAAGTCGGTGGTCCGATCTCGTGTCGAGCATGTCTTTGCCGATCAGAAATCGCAAATGGGTCTGTTCGTCCGAACTGTCGGTATCACCCGGGCCGCCATGAGGATCGGCCTGGCCAATATCGTCTATAATATGCGCCGCTTCCTCTTCCTCGAAAGATTGAACGCGAGCGCGTAGTCCTCCCACCGGCGATGGACCGTGATCTGCTCAAAACGCAGAGCGAAAGTCACCCCGGAAACCCTCAATCAAAGCGCCAAAAAACTAAAATCATCAGACAAGCGCATCAACAAACAGTTCTTCGATCCCTCCACCTTACGGAACGATTGCATCTCTTGCGCTGAATGCCAGCCGCCTGCAGATCAGTTCCCCAAACTTCCTCGCAAAATAATAGAGATGAACACGAGCACTCATAGGGAAACATGCAAAATTCGGAAGGCCTGCTCCTCCGTCATAAGCGGAGCAGATACGGATACAATGCCAAGCACACCTTCAAAAACAGACAAAACCGTTTTTAAGGCAGATACAGTCGTGCTAGCGTTCACCAAGATCGAGCCAGAAGTCATAGATGATGCCCGAGACAAAGCACTCCCAAGCAACGCCGCAACATTCTGTAAACCTTCCAGAATAGAATCAATCTGGCTCTTGAAAGACGTACTGTCATAAGTAATTGTGACATTCGATCCCGCTGAATTTGAAAATTCAGTCAAAGCATTTTGCAACGCTACTCTGGCAGTTTCGATTGCCGCTACAGATGAGGAACCAATCACTGAAGAGACCGCGCCGATGGACAGGATTGTTGTTACAGCGTTAAGGCCTGCATCTCCATAAGCTTTTATTTTTGCAACGTTCAACCTCACGGTCATTACATTACCAGAACTCGTGACTGTGCAAGCTCCCAGTATACCGAGAGAAGATCCCACCGTAAGGTATTTAATAAAAGATCTACGATTATGAAACATTTAATTATCTTTTTATAAAATATTTTTCTAAACCAAAATCACAACAAAAGTAGTTATTGTTTATTGTAATTTTAGGATTATATTTCTTATCAAGAAAAATTGCGCTCACCAAAGATAAACATCTGTCAACCAAAGAATATCGTACAGCCTAAATTTAAGAGCAGAAGGTTACTCTTTTAGGCAAAAAACCAAACTTACCGCTTTTAGAAACAAACAAAGCGAAGCCTTATTGAAACTAGGCGTCACACGGAATGTCTTGATGAGGCATGCCAGCCTGCTTATAGCGAGGATAGGGGCCGCGATGTGAGATCACGCACCGAAGTAAATTTAAACAAATCAGTGTAGCGGAACCAATCTCACGATCCGAAACACTACCAAGAAACACATCTTTCAAAGGATAATCCGAGCTGTCTTTCAGTGGAAATTTCGATCCGTTTGAGATCTTTCGTGATCTTTGGGAGCTGTTGAAAGGGCTATATCGCCTGATGCTCTACCTCTATCATCTTTTGACAGGTTTTCCTCCGCAACATTGAACCAGATGAGACGTTATCGTCGGCCTGCTTATATCCGGCCGGCCTTTAACGGAGAAACATCATGAGGTTCCATCTGCTCTTGGGGCCCGTACTGCTTGCCCTATCTTTGACAGCCTGCGTCGACCATCACCACCATGATCGGACAGACCGAACGCACTGGCGCCAGGGGGATACACCTGGGCCGTATTCAGGCTATAAGCAGAACCGATGGACGGCCCCCAATAACTGACATCGGTTTTTCTAATTCTGGCGCCAGGCTAACCGGACAGGCGCGGCCCTGTAAGACATCAGGTCCCGGCCACGACCTGCGCCAGGCACATTACTTCCGGAGTTTTCAGGTCGCCTGATGACACGAGATGGGGGCGCATAAACGACACGAGCCACCTCTCCCCCCCTGAATTCTCTGCGGAGCCGAGATCGGACGAGGATATGAATATTGGCTCTGGCTGGGCGAATGCCATGTCGATTCCGGCATAATGACCCTGAGGCCTGCGCCTGTCATGACAACCTGAGGCAGGAAGTCAGGGGGTCGATAGGTATCAGGCTTTCCATTCCATATCGCCATCACATGCTGTTCGTATTCAGCCCCTAAAGAGGGAGTCAGTGAATGATAGGCCGCAGTAGCAGCAGGCCAACCGTGAAGCTGACTGAAAAGATTTCTTAAAAACAGGGCTCCATAACGAGCATTTCTGAACGGGTCGAATGCCTCTTCAAGCGAAGCAAACGCGTCCGGATGATGATGCAGATTGATCTGCATACACCCTACATCAATCGAAACGATTCCTGCCCGCCGAAACTCTTCTACTGCGGCAACAGCTTCTGCTTTTGAACCGTAAAAATATCCCCGTCCTGCGGCATTGACCGTCCAAGGCCATGCTACGACCTGACCCGACAGCGGATCGCGGCGACCACTTTCCACACGACTGATAGCGTTTAACAATCCAGACGGAATAGCTGTATTTCGCTCGGCATCACCAACCGCCTCGTGACAAACAGCGCCCGCCACATCCCAGTCATTAGCATGCCCCAATTTCGGCAAGCCCAGAACAATACAGAAGAGCAGAAGAAGCGTTTTGCCGGTCATAATGCTCTATATGACCGGCAAATATGAAAAAACGCTTACCAGATCAGGCGTTATTTCTCAGAACAGGCGCACAGGCATCTTCAAGCCAAGCCAAAACATCCGCTTCAACATCCGGCCCGACACGCGTCAGAACTTCAGCATGATAGGCGTTCAGCCACGTCAGTTCAGCATCATCCAACAACGTCACATCGATTAATTCACGATCAATCGGGGTATAGCTCAGGATCTCGAATTCGAGGAAAATCCCCTTGGCGCTCTGATAAGCCGATGGCTTTACGAGCATCAGATTTTCAATACGGATGCCATAAGCCCCCGGCTCGTAATACCCCGGTTCATTGGAAACGATCATACCCGCTTCCAGAGCCGTTGGGCGAGGGGCAGGGGAAATGTTCTGCGGCCCTTCATGAACTGACAGATAACTGCCAATTCCATGACCCGTCCCGTGATCGTAATCCAGCCCGATTTCCCACAGCGCAGCACGCGCCAGAGTGTCCAGACGATGCCCCGTTGTACCGGGCGGGAAGCGCACACGGGAAAGCGCAATATTGCCCTTCAGAACACGTGTGAAATTCTCTTTGATGCTCTGCGGAGCGGCATCAGGCCCGATCCATAGCGTGCGGGTAATATCCGTCGTCCCGAAGGGATACTGACCACCGCTATCAATCAGATACACATTATTGGGCGCCAAAACCCGGTCTTTGCCGACTTCCGCACGATAATGTGGGTACGCGCCATTCGGTCCCGCCGCGGAAATCGCGTCGAAGCTCTGCTCTCGATAATCGGAAGACTGGGCACGAAAAC
Source organism: Gluconobacter sp. NFX36 (assembly GCF_049887835.1). Taxonomy (NCBI): domain Bacteria; kingdom Pseudomonadati; phylum Pseudomonadota; class Alphaproteobacteria; order Acetobacterales; family Acetobacteraceae; genus Gluconobacter; species Gluconobacter sp. NFX36. Next base: position 3,409 of record NZ_JAGEKJ010000003.1, read on the forward strand.
CGTTCAAACGGTCGACCAGATCCGTCTCACGTTGACCGGCTGCTGAGCTAGACAGCGAGTGCAGGAACCTCGCCATCGCAATCCCGTCCAGCTTATGCGCCCGGCGTGATCCTTCCTGCTCCACACTGTTCTTGACGGCCTTGGGCAAGGTGCACGGATCATTACCATCCACAACCTTGGCACCAACAGCTTTCAGGGTCGTTTCAAACCACACCGGCGTCGTCACCGGATCAAGCCGAACAACCTTGCCCGCCAGCGTACCCAAACGCTCTTCAAGCAGATCCGGCGTACAGACGGCGACATCTGCACCTAGAACATCAACCAGACCGCTCTCAAGGCGAGCAGGATCTGCAAACAGTTCTGCCCTGCCATCAGCATGAAGAATACCATAGCCGTGCGCTACAGGGGTGAGGGGCACATCATTCCCACGGATGTTCAGCAACCACGCAATAGAGGTACAATCCGCGAGCACAACGGCATCCTGACTCGAACGCATCAGGAATGCAGCAAGACGCTCCCGTTTGCTCGTACTGCTTTCCCCTGCAAACGTCAGTGGTTGCTCAACAATAGTGCTCGCCGGAGCAGAAGGCCGATCCATCCAGGCCTGATCAATCGGATTAACCGCCAATGGAACCAGTTCAACGCCCGGCGCAGCCCATGCAGCAAGCATGGAACGACTGACCAGCTTCGGATCGTAGCCAACCCGCAAACCGGCTGCCTTCTCCGTCAGCCAATCCGAAGCCGGTTCCAGCGTCACATGTCGCCGCTCCCATAGCTCATGCGGAACCTGCTCTTCCATCTGAACCGTATAACGACCATCGGAAAACACAGCCGCTGCGTCCAGCAAAAGAACCGCAAGACCCGCACTTCCCGTAAAGCCCGTCAGCCAGGCAAGACGATCAGAGCAGGGAGCCACATATTCCCCGAGATATTCATCTCCACGAGGAATAATGAAACCTGAAACTCCCAGAGCCTCACAAGCCTTGCGAACAAGGGCAGGGCGCTCATTCAGGGGAATGGAAGAAACGGTCATGGAAAATCCTTTTCCGGTTCGAATACTGCCTCAAGGCAGAGCGTCATGAAGAGAAGGTCGAGCCAGCGCCCACCTTTTCGCCCCACCTGAGGTAAAATACCGCTGTTCTGAAAACCAAACTGGCGATGAAGGGCAACCGAAGCCTCATTACCAGCCGTAATACCGGCCACCATGACATGAAAACCGGCCTGTCTGGCATGATCGATCAATCGGGCCAATAACATGCGCCCGAGACCTCGCCCCTGATGCTCGACATCCACATACACTGAGTGTTCGATCGTCTTGGCGTAGCCCTCAAAAGCGCGAAAAGCCCCATAGGAAGCATATCCGCAAACGTCTCCGTTTTCGCTCACAGCCACGAACACCGGAAACCCCTGAGCCAGACGATCCGAAACCCATTTCTGACGCTGCTCCAGCGTGAATGGTGTGCTGATCCACAAAGCATCCGTGTGGGCAATCGCATGATTCGTGATCTGCAGAATTGCAGGCAGGTCCTCATCCTGAACGTCTCGGATCACGAACACTATTGTCAGCCTCGCTTACGCAGGATCAACGTCGCCCAGTCACCTTCACGCAAGAGCCGCTCAAGAACGAGCCCCTGACGGCGATGTGCCGCCAGAACCATATTGGCCTGTGTGTAGAGCAGACCCGCCAGAATAGCGGTGCCGTTCGGAGCCAGATTCAGCGCCAGAGACTGTGCCATCCGGCAAAGCGGACGCGCCAGAATATTAGCAAACACCAGATCATACGGTGCCTTGACCCGCACCTGATTGGTATTCCAGCCATTACCAAAGCGGCAATCCAGCAAATTACCCTGGCCATTCAACCGGGCATTGGTCTTCGCCGTCCGAACAGACCATGGCTCGATATCAACGGCCAGGACGGGACGATGCAGCAGCTTGGCTGCCGCCATAGCCAAAATGCCCGACCCACACCCCATATCCAGAATGTGCCGAGGCTTGCGGTAGGCCACCATTTCCAGAGCGCGCAGACAACCCCGCGTCGAGCCATGCTCACCCGAACCAAACGCGATACCTGCATCCAGCGTGATGGTCAGGCGGGACTGGTCCGGGGCACCATGCAGATGCGTGCCGCGAATGGCAAAACGCTTGCCGACATTCTGCTGCGGAAAGGACTCATACGTCCGCGCAAGCCAGCCCTCTGCCTCGGTTGCTTCCCGAACAAGTTCAGCATCACAGCCTGTCAGAAGACGGGCAACAGAAAGCGCGTTTTCAAGCTCGTCTTCCTTGTAGCCAATATCCTTAACCCCTTCGAGGCGCCAGTATTTCTGCTCGTCATCAGCCTCGAAAATACCAACGGTCTCACAGACGCACATCAGCACCTGCTCGAAGAGAGGAACGTATTCCTCCTCCACCGTAATGGACAGGGTTTCAAGCGCACTGGCATGGCGTCGGCCAATGCTGCGGGGTGCCATCACGATCTGATCTCCACGAAATTTGCCATGACGCGCTTGATGCCGCCATTTTCAAAGTTGATTTCAAGCCGGCTGCCATCCACCGCAATCACGGTGCCCTCGCCAAACTTCTGATGAAAAACCGTCGCTCCAACCGGAACATTCGCCTGCGGCTGCACATCCGTGACGCGGGGGCGAGGGACCTGAGACATCCCGGAAGGACGGGTACTCGTAAAAGGCCCGGACGCAAACATGGAAGGCGCTGCTGCAGCCTGCCTCCGGCTTTCAAGAGACTGCCCACTTGTCTGAACGTATTCGGACGGAATTTCTTCGATGAACCGACTTGGCATCGAAGCCTGCCAGTTCGCGTAAATCCGCCGACTGGCCGCGTGAACAACGATGGCCCGAAGCCTCGCCCGCGTCAGCCCGACATAGGCCAGACGCCGTTCTTCTTCGAGCGCCCGGTTCCCGCCTTCATCCAGGGACCGCTGAGACGGGAAAACACCTTCCTCCCAACCGGGCAGAAACACCGTATCGAACTCCAGCCCCTTGGAGCCATGCAACGTCATGAGACGGACCTTGTCGTCAGTCGTCTCGCTTTCCGTATCCATGACAAGCGCCACATGTTCCAGAAAGCCCTCAAGCGTCGCAAACTCACCGATCGCCCGCAAAAGCTCACGGATATTATCGAGACGCCCCGGTGCTTCCACAGACCGGTCATCGCGCCACATCTGCAAATAACCGCTATCCTCAAGAAGCTGCTCGACCGCCACAACCTGACCTTCCGTCTCCAGCGTCGCTTTCGCACGCTGGAACGCTTCCATCAGACTGGTCAGAGCCTCCTTGGACTTTCCCTTGAGCGCGCCCTGTTCAATCTGCGTCAGAACAGCAGCCGTCAACGGGCCGGGCAGGGTGCGCGCCAGACCATGCAGTTTCTGGACCGCGACAGCCCCCACACCACGCTTGGGAACATTGATGATGCGCTCGAACGCAAGATCATCAGAAGGCTGCGACAGAACCCGCATATACGCCAGACAGTCCCGGATTTCCGCACGCTCATAAAACCGCAGACCGCCAACAATCCGATAGGGGACACCGATCATCATCAGGCGCTCTTCGAAGGGCCGCGTCTGAAAACCGGCCCGCATCAGAATAGCCATTTCGGACAAGGGGTGCCCATCGGCATGGAGACGCTCAATCGCTCCGCCGACAATCCGGGCTTCCTCATCGGAATCCCGAACACCGATAATCTGCACCTTCTCGCCCTGCGCATCCTCGCGCCCGGGACGAAGCGTCTTGCCCAGGCGGCCTTCATTATGCGCGATCAACCCCGCAGCAGCCGCCAGGATCTGCGCCGTTGAACGATAGTTCTGCTCCAGCCTTACGACCGCTGCACCCGGAAAATCCTGCTCGAACCGCAGAATGTTCTCAACCTCAGCCCCACGCCAGGAATAGATCGACTGATCGTCATCCCCCACGCAGGCAATATTGGACGGACCCTGCTCGCGCTTCGCCAGCAGACGCAGCCAGAGATACTGGATCGTGTTGGTATCCTGATACTCATCCACAAGAATATAGCGGAAGATGCGGTGGTACTGCGCCAGCACGTTCGGCTGGGACCGCAGGATCTCCACCATGTGCAGCATCAAATCGCCAAAATCGCAGGTATTCAGTTCCCGCAGCCGCACCTGATAGGCCCGATAGATCGCCAGCGCGTGCCCATTGGCAAAATCGGTATCTTCAGCAGGCGTCACGCGATCCGGCGTCAGCCCACGGTCTTTCCAGCGCTGGATAATCCCCATGAGCTGGTTCGGCGGCCAACGCTTCGTATCCAGCCGAAACGGCTCCATGATCTGCTTAAACAAACGAAGCTGATCGTCGGTATCCAGAATATTGAACCCGCTCGTCAGGCCTACATATTCCGCATGCCGCCGCAACATCCGCGCGCAGATGGCATGGAACGTGCCGAGCCATAGCCCTTCGGCCGGCTCGCCAAGGATCGCCCCAACACGCTCGCGCATTTCCCGCGCCGCCTTGTTGGTAAAGGTCACGGCCAGGATCTGGCTCGGATAGGCACGGCCAGTCAGAAGCAGATGAGCAAACCGCGTCGTCAGAACGCGGGTCTTTCCCGTTCCTGCACCGGCAAGGATCAGAAGAGGGCCTTCGGTTGTCTCGATGGCACGTCTCTGTTCCGGGTTCAGGCGGGAGAGATAGTCGGGGGTGGGGATGAGAGGGTCTTGCGGCACACTCCCGATATAGAGTGTGATGCTCCTATGGCCAACACATCATCTTCCCGGATTGACCTGACACGCGGTACTGGGCCGCAGGGACATCGCGCCCGGATGCGAACCCGCGTGGAAACCAACGGTGCCGAAACCCTTGCGGATTACGAACTTCTGGAAATGCTGCTGTTTCTGGGGATCCCACGCAAGGACACGAAACCTCTCGCCAAGGGCCTCATCAGCCACTTCGGAAGTCTCATCAACGTCTTCCGTGCGCCAACGCGGGATCTGCGAAATACCGGCCTGAACGACGATACCATCCGAGCCCTTCGTCTGCCATCAGTCGCCGCAGAACGCCTCGCTTCAGCGGAACACCGTGAACGCCCCATTCTGGGAAACTGGCCCCAACTGACAGAGTACCTTGAAACAGCACTGAAAAGCGCAGTCGCCGGACAGCTTCGCGTTCTCTATCTGGATAACCGAAACCGGCTCCTCGCGGATGAAGCCGCTCCGCCAGAGGAAGATATTACCTTCCTGAACCGCGCCATCGCCATTCGCGCCCTGGCTCTGCACGCTACAGCCATCATCGGCGTACACGTCCAGCCCGCCCTGAAAGCACCAGCCCTCTCAACAGCCGCACGAACACTGGAAAACGCTCTCAGGCCACTCTCCATTGTTCTGCATGATGTCCTTATCAGCACCAAAACAGCAACTCTCAGCAGCCTCAGACAGGAATGCCTCCTGTAAGTTTCATCCCCGCGTGTGCGGGGAACACTCTTCCTGTTAGATAGCTGTTTTCCAAAGGAAAAACAGCCCTCGAAAAATCTACCGATTTTTTAAGCTTTTTTGAGGGCCGGTGCTACCTTGATCTTCTTCGCCTTACAGTGCCAGAAAAACAAATGACTAATGCTCCGGCCTCTGATGATGGGTTTGCTGAATACTCAGGAAAAATCCTTTTCCAAACCGTACCATTCTCCATCAACCCACAGCCGACAAACAACGAGCATATTCCGCCTCCTGTTGCCCTTCTGAGCGGACGGGGACGACACCTGGACGATGACACTCTGCTACGCCTGATCGTTCAGATTTTTACGGGCCGTAAAGAAAAAGTGGACCCTCTCGTTCCAGCACTTCTGGAACGCTTTGGTTCAGTGGCGGCCCTGCTTTCCGCCAGCAATCGGGAACTCGCGGGCATCAGGGACATGGGCACTCATATGGTTCCCATGATCCGCGTCCTGCAGGAAGCAGCGCTCCGGTATAACCGGGAACGGTTACCAAAGGCCGATTTGCTCGATAGTGAGCAGAAGCTGCTCGACTATCTGACAGCCCGGCTTGCCCGTGAAAATATTGAGCAATTCCGCATTCTTTTCCTCAACGAGCAGCAAGGCCTCATTGCAGATGAGGCTCAGGCCCGCGGAACCGTCAACCATACTCCCGTTTATCCAAGAGAAGTGGCCAGACGCGCTATAGAGGTAGAAGCAACCTCTCTCGTTCTGGTGCATAACCACCCTAGCGGCGATCCAACGCCCTCACAGGCCGATATCCAGATGACCCAGCAGGTTCAAGCTGCGCTGGAAGTGGTGGGCATTCAACTTACGGACCATCTCATCATCGGAAATGGCCGCCACACCAGCTTTCAGCGTACAGGCCTGCTCTAATTTAAAACATGAACCGCCTCAGCCACGCGGAGGCAGCAGACCTTCCAGCGCCAGTTCACCCGGCAGGGCACCACGAGGAAAAATCGTATTAACGTGCCCCATCTTCCGGCCCGGGCGGGCGTCACGTTTTCCATACAGATGAAGCGATGCACCATCCGTTGCCAGAATACCCGCCACGCGCGCCATATCTTCCGGACCAACAAGATTGTGCATGACGGCATCGGAATGACGCCGTGCAGGCGGTAGGGGTAACCCGGTCACAGCGCGGATGTGCATCTCAAACTGGTCGATCAAACACGCATCCATCGTCCAGTGCCCTGAATTATGCGGGCGAGGAGCAATTTCATTCACCAGAAGCTGACCATCGGCTCCATGGAACAACTCCACCCCCATGATGCCGACAAGGTCCAGTTCCACCGCAATTTTCATCGCGATCGCCTGAGCTTCCTCAGCCACATCAGGCATGATCCGGGCCGGGGCGAGAGTGACATCCAGAATACCGTCCCGATGACGGTTTTCGACCGTATCAAAACACCGGACAGTCCCGTCAATACCACGCACGACCATGACACTCAGCTCACGCTGGAAATCAATCATCTTCTCGGCAACGAGTGGGTAGGGAAGATCTGTCAGTGCAGAAAGCGCTTCCGCACTCTCAACGCGGAACTGCCCCTTGCCATCATACCCAAAACGCGTGGTCTTCAGAAGGAGAGGAAAACCGAGTTCTTCCAGAGCCTTCAGGTCCTCCGGGCCAGACACAGCCTTCCAGGGAGCAAGTGTAATCCCCGCTTTGGCCAGACGCGTCTTTTCCAGAATACGATCCTGACTCACACGGAGGATTTCGCCTGCAGGGCGAACAGGCCGATGCTTCGCCAGAAGCGATAATCCTTCGGCGCTAATATTCTCGAATTCAAATGTGATGACATCACAACGGGATGCAAATTCTTCGAGAGCCGCTGGATCATCATACGAGCCAATCGTCGCAGAAGCCGAAACTTCGATTGCAGGACTCGTCGGAGCAGGGTTCAGAATATGAACGCGATAGCCCAGCTTGGCCGCAGCCATGGCTGACATGCGGCCAAGTTGCCCTCCGCCAATAATCCCGACCGTGCTCCCCGGCTCAAATACGGCGTTCGTCTGCACTGTCATTCGACTGGTACGTCCGCAACCGCAGCCGTCTGCGTGCCGCGCCATGCGTCAAGCCGCGCCGCAAGTTCAGGATCAGAGAGAGACAGAATGGAGGCAGCCAGAAGGCCAGCATTTTTCGCGCCTGCCTTACCGATAGCCAGTGTTCCCACAGGCACACCACCCGGCATCTGAACGATGGACAAAAGACTGTCCTGTCCCTTCAGGGCGTGGCTTTCAACAGGAACCCCCAGAACAGGCAAAGACGTCCACGCCGCACACATACCCGGCAGATGGGCAGCGCCGCCAGCGCCCGCAATAACCACATGCAACCCACGGCTCCGGGCCGTCCGGGCATAGTCGGCAAGGCGGTCAGGCGTGCGATGCGCGGAGACAATCCGACGTTCATGGGCGATACCGAGTTCATCCAGAATATCGCAGGCATGCCGCATGGTTTCCCAGTCAGACTGGCTTCCCATGATGACGCCAACGCGCACGGCGCTCTCGGCTTGAAGGGTCTCGCTGGAAGAAAGAATCTGGCTCATCAGGCAATGTTATCCGGAATCAGACGGGTCTCGATCCAGGAAATCTCGTCTTTAAGCTGCAACTTGCGTTTTTTGAGACGCTGAAGCTGGAGCTGGTTGAGGGGATGGTCCACCAGACGCTCAATGACCGTATCAAGATCGCGATGCTCGCTCCGCAGTTCGTGGAGGCGTCTGAGCATGGCATTATTGTCAGTCATCATCGCTGTCAGTCCCGGAACTCTGTCTGGGCATGATGGAGAACTGAAGTCGTTCCGTCCACCATCATGTCTCCATATCACAGGCAAAAAGGCAGAGGTTGTTTCCAGCCCATGCCAATAAAAAAGGATGCAGCCCCATCCGGCACTGCATCCCCATCGTCTGACTTAGAGAGCTTCGTCTTCGTGGGCGTCAAACGCGCTGACAACTGGCAGGGTATGTCCCTCACGCGCAAGACGGTCATTAGCCGCCGACACAGCTGCATTGAGATCCATCTGCGTGCACAACCCAAGAATAACCGGATCGCGGGGCTTGATGTTGGCACTGTTCCAATGCTGGCGATCACGCACCTTGATAATGGTGTCCTTCGTCGTGCCAAGCAGCTTGACGATCTGGGCTTCCGTGAGTTGCGGGAACTGACGAAGGATAAATGCAATCGCGTCCGGCCGATCGTTACGTCTCGCAACCGGCGTATAGCGGGCCCCCTTGGCACGGCGCTTGACCGGGCTTCCGGAAGACAGAATCTTGAGCTTGGCGTCAGGGTTGGCTTCACAGCGTTTGATTTCAGCTTCGGAAAGCTGATGATTCTTGACCGGATCGTAGCCATTGATGCCGGCAGCAACTTCGCCATCAGCAATCGCCTGCACTTCAAGCGGATGCATGCCGCAGAACTCAGCAATCTGTGTAAATGTCAGGCCGGTTTTTTCGATCAGCCAGACGGCCGTGGCCTTGGGCATCAAAGGCAGGGTCATGTCAGTGCGTTCCTTGTGGGGCGCTTCAGGGGCCCGCGAAAGCGCAGGCACCGATTGGCGTACCCGGAGAGGAGAACTGAAAGCCCACTCGGGATATAATCGCGGCACCTGCTGGATGCGCGGCGATAATGGAAACGATATGGGGCACCATCCAGCCTCCGGTCAAGGTCGAAACGGCAGGACTGCACAAAAAGCAGCCCTGCCTCCCGTCATCATGCTGCCTGATGTGCCTCAATGTGACAATGCTGAGCTTCACGTGAGACCGTCTGGGACGATGCCGCAGTAACAATGGGGATACGACGTGGCCTTGCAGTTTCCGGCACAACCTGCCGAACAACAATCGTCAGCAATCCATTACGCAATTCAGCTTCATCAATCTCGGTATGATCCGCTAACACAAACCGGCGCTCGAATGCGCGCGTCGCAATGCCGCGATGCAGCCACTCGCGTTCACGGTTGCTCTCAGGCACTCGCCCGCGAATGACAAGCGTGTTGTCTTCCTGAAGCACCTCAACATCTTCCGGACCGAACCCGGCAAGCGCCATGGTCAACGCGTAATCCGTCTCTGCCGTTTTTTCGATGTTGTAAGGGGGGTAGCTCGGCATAGCCTGAGCATTGGCAGCATTTCCGGCCATGCGGGCCAGACGATCAAAGCCGATTGCGCTGCGAAACAACGGCGTAAAGTCATAAGACATGGAAACCTCCTTAAGGCAGGGTTCATCTGGTGCAGTTCCCAAAAGAGGCGAACCGCGATTGGTCTATCGGTCACGACCCGAAAGGCGTCATGACCGATATTCCAGATGGTACCTGTCCTGCGACGCTTCAAGAGGCGCGCATGGAGGCAGACAAGCTTACTTGCGGGTACCGATACCAGCGAAGCGCTTGTTGAACTTGGCAACCTGGCCTCCGGTATCGAGCATACGCTGCACACCCGTCCATGCCGGATGGGACTTCGGGTCAACGTCCAGACGCAGGGTGGCACCCGGCTCGCCGTAGCAGGAGCGGGTCTTGTATTCGGTGCCATCGGTCATGATGACGGTGATTTCGTGGTAGTCGGGATGGATGCCGGATTTCATGAATTCTCTACTCCAGAAAGAAAGCTCCGATACCGACCGGAGCGAATCATGAGGCGCGTATAACGGAAAGTCCTACAGGATGAAAGCAGACTTTACGGGATCGCCTGAGTCCGTTTATTTCTGGGTTGATGCAGGCATAACTTTTCAGGCCTGCAACCGCGTCTCTGCGGCTCCCCCAAGAAAGGTTTTTTATGAGCGAAACGAAACACGCCCTGCACACTCCGGGCTGGGTCAGCGATTTCCAGAAATTCATCATGCGCGGCAATGTTCTGGATCTCGCCGTCGGCGTGATCATCGGTGCAGCGTTCACAACCATTGTGAACAGCGCCGTCAAGGACGTTCTGACACCATTCATCGGCCTTTTGACCGGCGGTGTTGACTTTTCCAACCTATTCATCACCCTCAAAGGACCGGTTAAGGACACCCTTGAAGAAGCCCAGAAGGCTGGTGCTGTCACCGTCAATATCGGCGTATTCCTGAATGCTGTTATCCAGTTCCTGATCGTTGCGTTCTTCATCTTCTGGGTCGTGCGCCTCATCGGCAAGCTGCACCGTAAAGAAGAAGCTGCTCCAGCAGCTCCGCCAGCACCCACAAAGGAAGAAGTCCTTCTGACGGAAATTCGCGACATCCTCGCCAGCAAGGCGTCCTGATGTCTCGGCAGGCCTTTCCCGGAACGACCTTCATTCAAAGAATGAGCATTTTTGTTCTGATGACAGGCCTGCTTGCAGGATGCGCGGCACACCCGATGGAAGGCGTGCCACCACCCCCAAACGCCCGCTTATATGCCTATCTCGTGGCTCACGGCATGGCGCGTGGAGCATTGATGGGGGGACGGATTACCGCCCAGAATGTTCCAAAGCTGATTTCTCTGGATCATGAGGCCCAAAAGGCCGTTCTGAATGCGATGCGCCTTCAAACGTCTTCGGAAAACCGGAAAGCAGACGCTGCAATCGCAGCACTTCTGACCAGCTTTTCGAGTTAAAGAGCCAGACATCACAACCCCAAAAAAAACCGGCCCTTATGGAGCCGGTTTTTTTGTTTCAAAATTCTGGAAAAAACTCATTCCGCTTCGGGAGTAGAGCCCCCCTTACGCAGACGCTTCTCCCCCATCAGCAGCAGGAGTGGCGCTGCGATGAAGATGGAAGAAGACGTTCCAACCACGATACCGAACAGCATGACAGTCGCAAAACCCGTCAGAGTACTGCCACCAAACAGCGCCAGAGGCAGAGCCGCCAGAAACACTGTCATGGACGTTCCAAGCGTACGATTCAGCGTCTCATTGATGGAAAGATCCAGAAGCTCCCGCAGCGGCATCGTGCGATATTTGCGCAGATTTTCGCGGATGCGATCATAAACCACCACCTTGTCATTGGTTGAATAACCAAGGATCGTCAGCAGCGCTGCCACCATTACCAGATCAAATTCGAAGCGTGTGATGGCCAGAAAACCCACCGTCTTCGTCAGATCAAGGATGAGCGTGATAACCGCGCTAATAGCGAACTCACGCTCAAAGCGGATCCAGATGTATGCCAGGATCATCGCAAGACTGAAACCAAGCGCCAGCAGGCCATCCCGGAACAGTTCGGAAGACACGGAAGCGCCAACGGCATCCGCCCGCAAAACCTTCGTTCCAGGCTCAGCAGCGGAGATGGCAGTCTTGACGCCATCTACAAGCTTCTGCGTCTGAGCCTCCCGGTCAGCACCTTCAGGCGCATTGATCGAGATACGCACATCACGCGGGGACCCGAAAGCCTGAACCGCATCCGGATGGATACCTGCCTTTTCCAGAGCAGAGCGCAGTTTGCCAAAATCAGCCGCACCAGGCGTCTGAGCTTCGACAATGATGCCACCCCGGAAATCCAGACCAAGCTTCAAACCCGGCTGAAAGAACAGAATAACAGACGCAATGGAGAGAACCGCCGAAACGATAAGCCCCATGTGACGGCCGCGCATGAAATTGATGCGCCGATCGTCACGGACAAAGCGGAGAAGGGGACGTGACAGCATGACGTTCAGACCGGCAGTTCTTTGGGACGGGCAAGGGCATACCACCGCACGACAAGGAAGCGTGACAGCAGCAGGGTCGTAAAGAGGGTCGTCACGATACCGATCGTGATGGTCAGAGCGAAGTTTCGCACCGGCCCCGTACCGAACACGAACAGCATGACGTGGGCCAGAAACGCCGTGGCGTTACTATCCACGATCGTGCTGGTCGCGCGTTCGAACCCGGCCTGAAGAGCTTGCAACGGCCCACGACCACGCTTCACTTCCTCACGGATACGCTCGTTGATCAGGATGTTGGCATCAACCGCCATACCCAATGTCAGAAGCATACCCGCCATACCCGGTAGCGTCAGCGTTGCCTGGAACAGCGAGAGGATCGCCACCATCAGGATCAGGTTCGCAAACAGGGCGATATCAGCATACAGACCAAAGCGTCCGTAGAAGAGCACCATGAACACAACAACCAGCAGGAAGCCCACACCCAGGCTGATGATACCGGCATGGATAGAGGCTGCACCAAGGCTCGGGCCAATCGTCCGCTGTTCAATGACGGCGAGCGGAGCGGGAAGGGCACCAGCACGCAGCAGAAGAGCAAGATCAGACGCACTGTGAGCATCAAATCCACCCGTAATCTGGCCGCTTCCAGCCGTGATCGGGTTGATAATATTCGGAGCCTCAATAACCTTGTTGTCCAGAACAATCGCAAAGCGTTTGCCAACATTCGCGCGGGTAGTGTTCGCAAAAGCGGTCGCGCCAGCACTGTTAAGCTGGAACGTCACAGCCCAACCACCGCTCTGCTGATCAATGACGGCACCAGCGTTCGTCAGGTCTGTTCCATCAACATCAACATGATCCTGAACAGCAACTTGAGAGTGCGTGCTGATATCCTCAAGCATCGCTGAGCCGGGGCTTGCGACGCTGGGATTGGGCGCCAGCAGACGGAATGTCAGACGGGCAGTCGTTCCCAGAAGGGTCTTGATCCGCTCCGGATCGCTCACGCCCGGCAGTTCCACGACAATCCGATCATCGCCTTCACGGGCAATGCTCGGATCAATCGCACCCGTCGCATCAATACGACGACGCACGATCTCAATGGACTGAGCCACAGCATCGCGAGCACGGGCCAGCATGGCGTCATGCTGAAGCGTCAGGACAATGCGACCATCCGCTTCTGTGACATGGAACTCATCCGGCACAACAACCGGAAGATCCTGCATGGTCTTCAACGCTGCAGCACGCTCATCATCTGAACGCGGCGCAAAGCTGAGACTGGCCGTCTGATCGTCCTTCTGAAAATCCCGGTAACCGAGAGATTTATCCAGAAGGGTCTGACGCGCGTGATCCTGCAGGGACTGCAAACGATCATGCTCAAGAGACTTCAGATCAAGCTGAAGAAGCAGGTATGACCCACCTCGAAGATCAAGGCCAAGATGGATCTGCCGCCAGGGCAGGGACGGCGTGGGGGCACGCATGAAATTGGGCAGACACAGCAGGAGGCCGATCAGGCAAACGCCTGCGACACCCAGCAGTCTGAGCCGGCTGTAATACATCATAACGGGTCGAGATGTCCTCGGCGGGTTTGGACGGTTCGAGTTTCTTGCGCGGGACCATGCCGCTTCCGCAATGCCGATGCAACCTTTCACCAACATTACGAGCCTATTCTGAGCCTGACGCCTTTGCGAAGGCGCGGCGGGCTGGTAATCCTGTCACGCATGAACACTCGGCGACAGCTTCGGGTCGGCATCGTCGGTGCCGGTCATTTCGGGCGGTTTCACGCTCTCAAGTCAGCGGCAAATCCGGCTGAACATCTAGTGGCGCTCTTCGACCCTGACCCAGCCAGGGCGGCATTGGTTGCCCGTGAAGCAAAATGCGGGGTTGCCCCCACGTACGAAGCACTCCTGGCGGACGTCGAAGCCGTCATCATCGCAGCCCCAGCCGAGTATCACTTCAAACTCGCCAGCAAGGCGCTTGAAGCTGATCGTCATGTTCTGGTGGAAAAACCGATCGCAGCAACACTGGATGAAGCATACAAGCTGGCGACACTTGCTGAACAAACCGGGAAGGTCCTTCAGGTCGGACACCTTCTCCGATATTCCGCAGAACACAAAGCCATTACAGAACGGATCACAAAACCGCTTTACATCGAAGCGACCCGCATAGCGCCCTTCAAACCACGCGGCACAGACGTCTCAGTCATTCTGGACCTGATGATCCACGACCTCGATCTCGTTCTGGCGATTGTAGACAGCCCCATCGCTGCCATTGACGCTATCGGTGCCGCGGTTTCGAGCGAGCATGAAGATATTGCGAATGCACGTGTCCGCTTCGAAAACGGTTGCGTCGCCACGATTACCGCAAGCCGGATTTCCTTGAAAACAGAACGTCGTATGAGACTTTTCTCACAAGACGGATACCTGTCTGCAGACTTCATGGAACGCAAACTGAGCTTTATCGGGCGCGAACGTGGCCTGCCGCTTCCAGGCACCGGAGGGTTCCGGCGAGAAGCCATCAGCTGGAACGATCATGATAATCTGACCGTCGAACATCAGGCTTTTGCAACCTCATGCCTCGAAGGCACTCCGGTGCTCGTAGACGCACAGGCTGGCATCCGGGCGCTGGATGCCGCGATCCGCGTCACGGAAAGCATTCATGCCTCCCGCAAAACCATGGAGCTTTCAGGCCTTATCCCTGCGATGGAACAGACCTAAATCCCCTTAGCAACTCATTGAGATTGTAACTCTTCCTTCTTGACCTCCAGCTCCAGCCACTGCTCTTCAGCTTCTGTCAGAGCATTTTCTGCGGCATGAAGAGCATCGCTGATTTTCGCAAATTTGGCAGGGTCACGCGTATAAAGAGCAGGATCAGCCAGAGCTTCTCTATACGTAACGATCTCTTTCTCCAGCTTGGCCATTTTTCCGGGAAGAAGATCAAGTGCCCGCTTGTCGTTATAACTGAGCTTTGTCTGCTTCTTTTCTGATTTTACGACATTTTTAGTCTCAGGATTAACGAACGCCTTCTCGTCAACATTTCTCTCTGTGGGGGCTTCGCCACGTCGTTGAACCAGCATGTCAGAATACCCGCCTGCATACTCAATCCAATGACCATCCCCTTCTGACACCAGAACGGAGCCCGCCACCCGGTCCAGAAAATCACGGTCATGGCTGACGAGCAGAACTGTACCCGCATAATCAGCCAGCATCTCCTGCAACAGATCAAGCGTCTCAAGATCGAGATCGTTGGTTGGCTCATCCAGCACCATGAGACTGGAAGGTTTGGCCAAAGCGCAAGCAAGGGCCAAACGGCCGCGTTCTCCCCCCGACAACTTGCCAACAGGCGTACGAGCCTGCTCGGGCCGGAACATGAAGTCTTTCATGTATCCAATAACATGCCGCTTCTCAGTCCCGACCTGGACCATATCGCCGCTTCCGCCCGTCAGGGTATCAGAAAGCGTTTTAGCGGGATCCAGACTTTCACGCTGCTGATCCAGCGTCACCATGGCAACAGACGGCCCGATATAGACCGAGCCTTCCTGAGGAGCCATTCGCCCCGTCAGCAGTCGAATAAGTGTCGTCTTGCCAGCACCGTTTGCCCCGACCAGTCCAAGTCGGTCCCCACGAAGTATCTTGAGATCAAGATTTTTGACGATCTGCCGGTCGTCATAAGACCACCCTAGCTTCTCGGCGCCAATCGTGATTTTTCCAGCTCCGTCGGCCTCAGTAGCAGCCATCCGAAGCGTACCAGTGCCGCGCGAAGCCATTTCCCGACGGTTGTTTCTCAATGTCGCGAGTTCCGCCACACGGCGCACGTTCCGCTTTCGCCGAGCCGTTACACCATATCGCATCCAGTCTTCTTCACGGGCGATCTGACGATCCAACTTGTGAGCATCGCGCTCTTCCTGCTCCAGAACCTCGTCTCGCCAGGTTTCATAGCGAGAAAATCCTTGGTCCAGACGGCGCGTCTTACCCTGCTCAAGCCAGACCACACTGCGAGACAGCGTTTCCAGAAGACGACGGTCATGGCTGATGACAATCATGGCACAGCGGGACGCAGCCAGCTCTTTTTCGAGCCATGTGATTGTTGGCAGATCAAGATGGTTGGTCGGTTCATCCAAAAGCAACAGGTCCGGCTCAGCCGCCAGCGCCCGGGCAAGCGCACAACGACGCACTTCACCGCCTGAAAGCCGCTCGCAGCCTTCGTCACCTGTCATACCAAGTTCGGACAGCATGGCGCGGGCACGATAATGCTCCGTATCGTCCAGACCGTCAGCGACATAATGAAATGTAGAAGGATAGGCAGAGAGATCCGGCTCCTGGGCCAGATAATGGACCTTCACCCCCGGCTGAACGAAACGCGTTCCGTCGTCAGCGACGATATCACCCGCTGCTATTTTGAGGAGCGTGGATTTGCCCGAGCCGTTCCGCCCAACAAGGCAGATACGTTCCCCCGGCAAGACGCCAAGCTCCGCTCCATCAAGGAGCGGGCGCCCGCCAAGAGTGTAGGTAATATTCTGGAGAAGGAGGATAGGTGCCGACATGCCTCCTATGTGTCGCAGGAGACGTCAGCCCGCAAGGCTCCCAATTCCTGTTTTCAACTCAAACCGGCTCTACGCCACCTGTTACGGCCTGATACGTCGCAACAGCCAGAGCCAACGGCTCAAACGGCTTCGTAATCACGAAGGAAGGCTCGTGCGCTTCCCCGGTCAAAAGACGCTCGGGATAGGCCGTTACAAAAATAACAGGTGTTTCGTGCGTCTTAAGGATACGACCTACAGCGTGCATACCGTCTCCACCGCCACCCAGATTGATATCGGCAAGTATCAGGCCTGGCTTTGTCTCGGCGGCCAATTTGACCGCATCGGCCTCTGTATGAGCTACGCCAGCAATCTTGTGACCACACCGTTCAACGAGATCCTGAATATCCATCGCAATTATGGGCTCATCCTCAATGATGAGCACTGATGTCTGGGCAATCCCCTGCAAAGCCTGACGGGCAACTCCAAGTTCACTTGCTGCCTCGTCTTCAGAAATGGACAATGCACGCGCAGCAGAAGCCAGTGACTGCTCCTCCAGAGACGTCAGAAGCAACAAGGCTCTCTGGGTTAACGTCATACCGGCCTGCGAGGCAGACTTGTGAGAAAATTCCTGCACAAGCTTACCATAGAGAGCCAATCGGGCAGGGAGATCTGCTTCTCCTTCAGCCAGTAAATCTTTCAGAGCGCTGGCAACCAGACGATCTCCGTGCGCCTGATCCCCGGCCAGCGCACGAGCAAAACGACGGGCATAAGGCAGCGCCGCGATAAGTTCCTGACGTGCCGTGTCAGTCATGAGTTCTTGGCCTCTTGCAGAATGGTCGCACGGAAACCTTATGAAGAGCTATCCGTTTGCGGCAATTGATTAATCATGACACGACCAGCATGACGCGCCTAGTGTTCGTTATCCGGTCGCACCTCACATGTTCCTTTGGAAGGACAGTCCTCTGACAAACCCTGTTTCCGGCACGATACCGGCTCCGCAGGAGAGAAGAGGATCTTCCTTCCATCAGGAACTCCTCAAAACACTACCCGACCTTCGCGGTTTTGCGCGTTTTTTAACCCGCGATGCGACGGCAGCGGATGATCTTGTGCAAGATACGGTCGTGCGGGCTCTCGCAGCCCAGACTCAGTTCGAAACAGGAACCACGCTCAAGGCGTGGCTGTTCACAATTCAGAGAAATGCCTTTTACGAGCAACGCAGGCGTTTTTCCCGCGAACAGGAGATCATGCAGGATTTCGAACTCGATATGCCCGTCTCTTCCGAAGCTCCTTCAATGCAAAGCGCAAGAGATGCCATCACAGATCTCGGGGAAATTCTTTGGAAACTGCCAGACCTTCTGCGGGAAGCCATCATCCTGGTCGGCGCGCAGGAGCTTTCATATGAAGATGCAGCCTGTATTTGCAATGTTCCTGCCGGCACCATGAAAGCAAGGGTGTCTCGCGCCAGAAGCCAGTTAGCGGCTCTAACAACAGACAGTTCACTCGAAAATTAAGCGTAACTCATTGTTAAAAAACAATTCCCAAGAAAAATAGAAAAATTTTCCATCTGAATGCAACGATCCTGAAGTTCCGTTCATTGATCCCATGAAACAGGACGAAATCAGGAGTATTTCCCATGACGTTCCATGACCAGGTTATTGCCATTCTTCCGAAGCTTCGCGTTCAGGCCCTTTCCCTGACCCGCAACCGCGCAGCAGCAGAAGATCTGGTTCAGGATGCTGTGTGCAATGCTCTTGCCGCCCAGAACAGCTTTATACCCGGCACCAATTTTTCTGCCTGGATGCATCGTATCCTTCGCAATCGCTTCATCTCCGATCTGCGCAAACGCCGTGAGACAACGGATATCGACGATGTGCCAGCATCCAACTTTGCAAGTCCGGCCACACATGAAGACAGTCTTGCATTGAAAGACCTTTCTCTTGCTCTGTCGCGCCTTCCGGCTGACCAGAGGGAAGCGCTCGTCATGGTTGTTATTCAGGGTATGAGCTATGAAGCTCTGGCAGAAGCTACGGACTGCGCCGTTGGTACAGCAAAAAGTCGCGTTTTCCGCGCACGTCGTCAGCTTGAAGCATGGATGACGGGAGAAATGCCCAGCAACGACAAGCTCCGCGTCAAGGTAAAAGCGCTGCGTGAAGCGATTGATGCCCGCCATCGCGACGGCAAGTCTGCAGATGATTTGTTTCTTTCCTGAGCGGATATGAACTTTTAGCCTTGCACGGACGTTAAAAAATCGTCCATTTCGGAATTAAGGCAATTGCGGCAGGTCTGCTGTATTTTGTAAACATTCCGTCGCTGCCTCATTCATCGGCTTCTGATAAGGTCGACCGACGGCAGGCAGCCCGCAGGGACAGAAGCGACTGTTCTCCTTTGTCACAGAGAGGCTCAGGACTATAAAATGACCGGAGGAGACAAGTCCCAATCCTCATCCGGAAAACCAAAAGTTGAAGAGAACGATTCTCCTTTTGGTATCTGGCTGAGCCGCGGACTTCATCAGCTCTTTGACGATGTTGCGAACGAACCTATTCCTGACGAGCTCCTCAAGCTTATCGAAGAAGACCGCAACAAGTGAAAAAATCTCTAGCCCGACCTGAGATATCGGGTCGGCGGTCTCAAGGGGCCTGATCATTCCTTACCGCAGAATGATTTTTCGCAGTGTGAGAATGCTAGACACTGTCAGTGCCCGTGTCATGGCACTCATTGTCGCAACAACTTTGCCACTGGCCACCATTGCGGGACTGCTTGCCTGGCATAATTATCAGGAAAATGTAGGGAATGCGCTTTCTCGCACCGAGAAAGACGCCCAAACCGCCCTCTCTGAACTATCCAGCGATATGGACCAGACCCATACCGCTCTGGATATGCTCGCAGAGGGAAACATCTCCCCTGACAATGCTCTTAGGGAATTTGCTCTCGTACAAACCATCTCCCAGCATCACTATTGTTCACTGGTTCTTACGGATGCAGACGGTCGCCCTGTCGTGGTTCTACCACCACCGTCATCTCAAGACCCGGCAATCTGCACTTCGAGCGAACTGCTTCCTATTCTTTATGACGGCGCTCATCGGCCCAATATTGGCGTAGACGTTCTGAAGGGCAAACGCGGCCCACTCATCCGCTTCGTTGTCCCACTGATGAATCAGGGCGCCATTACCGGTTATATCGTAGCGGTACGAACGCTTGGATGGCAAAGAAGCCACCTGCCAATGGGAGATGGCCGACTTCTTCTGGGCGTCAATGACAATGCCCGTCATCTTCTATTGATGGGGGATCAAGCGATCTTTTCGCTTTTCCCTGATCATCCCGACATCCCTGAACTTCCTGCAGCAGTTCACGAGCGCCTTAAAGCAGACTTTACAAGACATGCCTTGCACGATGCTTTTACGATCAAAGGCACGACTTATGTTCTTCAGAATGCATATGGCCCCGTCAGCCTCCTTGTCGCCACCGAGCGCACACATGAAGAAAGCAGAGCTCTTAATATCTTCCTTATTCGGGTGGGGTTAATTGCAGGACTGCTAGCACTGGAATTGATCGCCGTTGCCCTTGCAGCCCGGACCTTTCTTGTAGAGCCTCTGGAACGCCTTGCTCTTGCCGTCGCAGAATGGAGGAGGGGGGCCCCGTTTGACCCCCGGATCAACCGCTCGATCCCGCTGGAAATACGCCATCTTGAACGTGCGTTTCTCCGCGCAACACGTCGCCTGACACGTCATGAGCAGGAACTGGAAAAATCCGCCCATCATCAGGATATGCTGATTCGGGAAATCCACCATCGCGTTAAAAACAATCTTCAGGTCATTGCGTCCCTGCTGAATCTACAGGCAAGTCGTATCCGTTCCCATGAAGCCCGCGAGGAATTCAGACTTGTGCGGGACAGGGTCAGAGCGCTCGCCACCCTTCATCGCTATCTTTATTCAGAGAATGGCTTATCGGCGCTCGACGTTCAGAGCTTCCTCGAAGAATTATGTTCCATCCTGTTCTCTGCTCACAACATGAATACGCAGACTCGTATTCGGCTGAAGCTGGACATTGAGCATGTTCTGATCTCACCGGATCAGGCAGTCCCGGTGGCACTGATTGTCACAGAAGTCGTCAGCAATGCTCTTCGGTATGCATTTCCTGGAAACCGATCAGGCGCTATCAGCATTTCGCTTCGTCGCGTCCCCAATCCTCCTCCGGAAAAAGAAGGGCTCGTTGAACTTGAACTTGGAGATAACGGGATTGGCCTGGACGCCGCCCGCGCCTCCGAGTCCCGCACGCGGCGCGAAGGCATAGGCATTCAGTTGATCCGTGGCTTTGCGCGACAAATCAACGCAGACCTGTTGATCAACAATGATGGTGGCACCTGGTATAATCTAAAGTTTGTTCCCGCTGATCCCGTGCCGACCGCGGTCGCCATCGCGCAGCAGGCAATCAACAGAGACGATTCGCCCATCTCGTAAGGCGTACCGGAGTTCCGACTCCTGAAAATGGGCATAAAAATCTAAATAAGCTGCAAGAAATGCGTCGAAGGCTGTCTTACAGCAATTTTGCGACCTATATGCAGGGATCATGAAGGCCGATAAAACAATCGCAAAAGCGTGGATCAAGGCGCAGGGACGAGCCAGCCGTTCCAGCACTTCCATCGTAGTGATCCTCGGACTGCTCTCGACCCTGCTGGGTCTTCTGCAGGCATGGGCTCTAGCCCGGACACTTGCTTCCATCCTGACATCCCACTCCGCCGGTGCAGCACCAGCGATCGGAATGTTTCTACTGGCCAGTCTGCTTCGAATAGGACTGGGTGTTATTCAGGAGGTCATGGCCTCACGCTCAAGCCTTTCTGCGCGTCGTCGGTTACGCTCGGAAATTCTTGCGCGTATTCTTGGGGAAGGGCCCGCTCTTCTTCGCCGTCAACACAGCTCCGTCATCGCCTCAACTCTGGTCGATCGCGTAGAAGCTTTGGACGGGTATTTTGCACGCTGGCTGCCTGCTTCAGCCCTTTGGCTGGTTTCTCAATGGATCGTGGTTGCGGCTGTCTTTTGGCAAAATCATCAAGCGGGCGTTCTTCTTGCGATCTGTTGCGCCACTTTGCCTGTTTTCCAGGCTATCTTCGGCATCGCTACAGCCGTCGCGTCCCGCAAGCAGTTTTTGGCCATGACCCGCCTTCAGACGCGATTTCTGGACCGCGTCAAAGGAATTGCAACCATTGTTCTGTCGGGGGGTACGGAGCGTGAGACACAGGCATTGGCCAACAGTGCCGATGATCTGCGTCTACGGACAATGAAAGTACTCCGCATCGCTTTCCTCGCATCTGCAACGACAGATGTGGCTATGGTTGTCGCTCTCGTACTGATTGTCATCACACAGAGCCATAGTCTCAGCAGTTCGACGCCGGAACTGACCCTGACCCGCGCTCTTTATGCAATCCTGTTGGTGCCAGAAGCGTTCGCGTCTTTCCGTGCTCTTTCTGCGGCTTATCAGGACAGAGCCCATGCGTCAGCCGCAGCAGAAGCCATGCATGCACTCGCTCCCATGCCGGAAGAAAGCCATGTTGTGGATTGTTCTGCCACAGACGCACCAGCCGGCCTGGCGATTATGACAGAAAACCTTTCTTTCGCATGGACCGAAGAACGCGGCCCCGTCATTCACGACGTCAGCTTTGATCTTCCCGCTGGTGAAACACTGATCCTGGAAGGCCCATCCGGATCAGGAAAATCAACGCTCCTTGAGCTGCTTCTTGGCTTTGTTGCCCCATCCGAAGGGTCGATCTTCCTCGGCAGCCAGAACATGGCCAACATGACGCCCCGTCAAATCTCTGCACAGATCAGCTGGATTGGACAGAAACCTGTTCTATTTGCTGGCACGATCAGAGAAAATATTCTCTTTGCCAGACCTGAAGCTTCTGAACAGGAACTGAATGCAGCGATTTCTGCTGCAGCGGTGGACCATTATCTCTCCATGCTTCCGGAAGGACTTGAAACACGTATCGGTGAGGGAGGCTTCGGTCTCTCCGGGGGGCAGGCGCAGCGTATTGCCATCGCGCGGGCATTCCTCAAAAACGCACCGATCCTGCTTCTGGACGAACCTACGTCGCACCTTGACCCGATAACAGAAGCTGAAATTCTGGAAAGCCTTCACACATTGGCGCAGGGACGAACAGTTGTTCTCTGTACGCACTCCGCACAGGCTCGACAATTCCATGGACGACACCTCGTTCTGAACAAAGGGCACGCCATCTCCTACACGGAGGAAGCCGCATGAGCGCCTCTTTTCAGTCCGAGCATCCCAAAAATGGAACAGCTCTTTCCCGCGTCATCCAGATCTGGAAGCCAAATTATGGCCGCCTGATAACCGGTGGCATTATCGCAGAACTGGCTGTGTGCTCCGGCCTGCTTCTAATGGGACAGGCAGGAAGCCGCGTCGCCGCAGCGGCTGTCGGTGTCGCCGCTGGATCAATGCTGCTGCAGATCGCTGGCTCCTCCCAGATCGTTCTCCGTTATTTTGAACGGCTCTACACACACGACGCCATGTTCCGCGCGCTGTCTGATCTACGTGTGTGGTTTTACCGCCGATTGGCTGGAGGGGCAGCAGCAGGTCTCGGCTTCCAGAGGTCAGGCGATCTCCTGTCGCGGCTGGTGTCTGATGTGCAGACGCTGGACAATCTTTATCTTCGCATCCTGATTCCACTGGCAGCAGCCATTCTGACACTTCCTGTCGCAACCATTGTCTGGCTGAAAACAGGCGTATTGCCCGGCCTGATCACAGGAGGAGTATTTGCCATTCTGGCATTCGTCCTGCCTTGGATCGCTGCGCGCCTGTCAAGAAAATTCGGCCCCAACATTCTTCATGCAGATGCGGACCTCCGAGTAGCAGCCCTGGATCTCGCTTCCGGCTTACGGGAAGCAAGAGCTTTTGGTGCTGAAGACGTGCTGGCAAACGCCGTAACACAGCGTCAGGATGCTCTATTTGCCGCGCAACAGCGTCAGGCGCTTCGTATGGCACTGACAAACGGGCTGGCAGGCCTGATCGCAAAGGCCGGAATCGCAGTTATCCTGTGCGCCGTCGCTGGCCTGATCTTTCAGCAATCCGCACCAGTTGTCGGTATTGCAGCCCTGTTTGTCGCCATTACAGCTCTGGATGGCGTCACAGGCCTGTCCCGCGCAGGCCTCCTGTACGGACAGGTCTCACACGCGGCAGAACGTATCATGGAAGTGGCCGAGCGTGGCTCTCAAGTTCCTGAAGGAACAGCAGCCCTGCCGGCCCGTCATGACATCCGCGTAGAGAATGTGACCTTCCGCTGGACGCCCGACCGGGCACCCGTTTTTCAGGATCTGACACTCACTCTTCGTGAAGGGGAACGCGCTGCTCTGATTGGCCCTTCAGGCGCCGGAAAGTCGAGCCTCGCCGCTCTGCTCCTCAAGGTCATCGCTCCAGAAAAAGGCAAGATTCTGCTGGGCGGAACAGATATCGCAACACTTCAGAACGAAACCCTGCGTTCTCAAGTCGCGTGGCTCTCCCAGTCCAGTCATCTTTTTGATGACACCATCCGCGATAATCTGCTTCTCGGCCGCACGGATCTCTCCGAAGATGCGCTGTGGACCGCCCTGGAGCACGCGAAAATCGCAGATACGGTTCGGAACCTTCCGGATGGTCTCGACACATGGATTGGCGAAAGTGGTTCCAAGCTTTCTGGCGGGCAGGGGCGACGTATTGCACTCGCCCGCGTCCTGCTTTCGGACGCTCCCGTGCTTATTCTGGACGAACCAGCCACCGGCCTGGACGCAGACACAGAAAAAGCCTTTCTGGAAACCCTGAACAATGTTGGAGATGGTCGAAGCGTGCTACTGATCGCCCACCGCCTGACAGGCGTTGAGAAGCTGGACCGAATCTGGCGTCTCGAGAACGGACACGTTGTTTCAAGCGCAGGTTGACCAGCCTTTGCCGACAAGGCACCTAGAGGCCTCAATCCTTTCTTTCAGGACGTTACGCCATGGTTCGTATTCTTTCTTCCATCCGTCTTGCGGCTCCGGCTCTCGTCCTGACCGCCGCCCTGGCTGGCTGCGCGGAGCAGCCCTCCCGCGACAGCTATGTCGTGTTCTTTGACCGTGACTCCGTGACCCTCAGCCCTGTTGCCCAGGCTGTCGTCACGAAGGCTGCAACGGCTGCACGCAACGAAAACGCAAAGACCATTCGTGTGGCAGGTTCCGCTGGCATGAATGGCGACCCGGCAGTTCTGAAGGAACTGGCTGACAGCCGTGCACAGGCCGTCGCCACCCAGCTCGCCAATGATGGTATAAACGGCGCGAAAATTGAAATCCGTCCAGAGCCGGAAACAACGATTGACGCCTCACACGTTGCACTGCGCCGCGTCTCCATCACCATCAATCCGAACCAGTGATCCGGCGTCCGGAGTGACGGAGGGATCTCTGAACCCTACGCCCAGTCCGGGCCGTAATCCCGAACAGGTCCTGTCGGATGTGTTCGGGTTTTCCGGTTTCCGCGGTCTTCAGGGAGAAGCCGTAGAAACCGTTATGCGCGGTGAGGACGTTCTCGTTCTCATGCCGACCGGTGGCGGAAAAAGTCTCTGCTATCAGGTTCCAGCCCTGTGCCGAAATGGCATGGGCATCGTTGTTTCCCCCCTGATCGCCTTGATGGACGATCAGGTCGCAGGTCTTCGTCAACTTGGTATTCGTGCAGCCGCTCTCCATTCGGAACTGGAGACAGAAGAGCGGGAAATCCTGCGCGACGATCTGCGAAACAACAAGATCGACATCCTCTACATTTCGCCCGAAAGGCTTCTTCAGCCTGGAACCGGCAATTTCCTGTCAAAGCGCCAGATCTCTCTGATCGCAATTGACGAAGCACACTGCGTCTCCGCCTGGGGACATGAATTTCGTCCCGAATATCGCGCTCTTGCGTCCTTGCCGGAACTTTTCCCCAATGTTCCCCGCATTGCTCTGACGGCCACGGCCGACCCCAGAACACGGGATGATATTCTCAATGTTCTGGGGATGCCCGACGCACGGGTTCTGATGGCCAGTTTTCACCGGCCTAACCTGTTTGTGGAAGCACGCCCCAAAGGTGGCGAAAGCAAGCAGTTGCTCGAAGCGCTGGAAAGCCATCGCACCGGAGCAGCCATCGTCTACTGCGGCAGCAGGAACAAGACCGAGCGCACGGCAACCATGCTACGGGAAAAAGGTCTGACGGCTCTTCCGTATCATGCGGGCCTGTCTCCCATAGAGAAGCGTGCAACCCTCATGCGCTTTCGCTCTGGTGAAGACATGGTGATCGTTGCCACGATTGCGTTTGGCATGGGGATTGACCGGCCAGACGTCCGCTGCGTGATCCATCTGGATATGCCGTCTTCGCCGGAAGCCTATTACCAGCAGATTGGGCGGGCAGGGCGTGACGGAGAAAAGTCCGATACACTTCTGCTGTATGGCGGTGAGGATATGGCACGGGCTCGCCACTGGCTGGAACAGTCCAATGCGCCAGACAACGAGAAACGTGTCATGCAATCCCGACTGGAAAGCATGATTGCTCTTACCGAAACCACAGGATGCCGAACACAGGCTCTCCTGGCCTGTTTTGGTGAAAATCTGTCAGAGCCCTGTGGACATTGCGACAACTGCATCACGCCTGTCTCCACCTTCGATGGGACAGAGGCGGCCCAGAAAGTCCTGTCCGCGATTTACCGTACCGGTCAGCGTCTTGGAGCCGTTCAACTGACGAACGTACTTCGAGGCAAGACGAACGAAACCATCGAACGCCACGCCTATCAGCATTTATCCGTGTTCGGGATCGGCAAGGATCAGACGGAAAACTGGTGGCGAGCGGTTGTCAGGCAACTGATTGCGCGGGGTGCCATCCGCACCCATGGCGAACATGGCAGTCTGGCTCTTCAAACAGACATCGCACGCCCGATCCTGCGCGGAGACGAGAGAATTCGGCTGCGTCAGGATACGCGCCAGAGCCTGATCGCCCGCACACCGTCCAGCAATCAGGAAAACGAGAGTCTGTCGGCTGAAGAAAAAACCGTGTTCGATGCACTGCGCCAGTGGAGACTTTCAGAAGCCCGGGAGCAGGAAATCCCGCCTTATGTCATTTTCCACGACTCTGTTCTACGGGACATCGCCCGGGAGCATCCGGTGAGCCATCAGGAGCTTGCCAGCATCAAAGGCGTGGGAACATCCAAGCTCGACCGGTATGGCGAATCGGTTCTGGCCGTCATCAAGGAAATCTCGGCCAAGATCATGGCCTGAGACTTCCCGGAGTTGATTATACGGGCTTGACCGTAAACCCGATCGTAATGCTGTCCCCATCGAGGAACTGGAAGGTAAACGGAATTTTCTCTCCCTGCTGCAAAGGCTTCGTGATGCCGCCGCACAGCAGGTGATACCCTGAGGGTGGGAAAATCATTTCCGAATTATGGGGAAGGGACAGATGGGAAAACAGATCATTCGTTGCCTGAGTCTGTTCCTGATTGGTGTGGTGTGCGGTGATGCTGGAGCAGACCGGAGACGACACCCCTTTCAGCAGATGATCCGCGCCATCGTCATTGCGAATCGTGAAATAGCCGCTGGCGGAAGACGTATTGTGTGACGAGGGCGAGAGCGTTCCATCCAAAACAACGATTTTCTGGCGGTTATGCTGGGCGGCAGGAAGCGCCCCGGCATCCTGGGCAAAGCCCGGAACCGCAGAAAACGACAACAGGACAGCAAAAGCGGCAGATACCCGTTTCAACGACAGTCTCCTAAGAACAGACAGGCCCGTTTGGGTCGGAACGTATGATCCGGTAAACT
Source organism: Gluconobacter sp. NFX36 (assembly GCF_049887835.1). Lineage (NCBI taxonomy): Bacteria > Pseudomonadati > Pseudomonadota > Alphaproteobacteria > Acetobacterales > Acetobacteraceae > Gluconobacter > Gluconobacter sp. NFX36. The sequence goes on from NZ_JAGEKJ010000003.1 coordinate 30,742, forward strand.
GCCTCCAATTCCCCGGCCACCACAAGGCCCGAACAATCAGGACCGTCCATGCGTTGCCCTTTCTGCGGACATGAAGACACTCAGGTGAAGGACAGCCGGTCCAGCGAAGATGGAACGGCCATCCGCCGTCGTCGCGTCTGTTCCGCCTGCACCCAGCGCTTCACGACCGTTGAGCGCGTTCAGCTCCGGGAACTGACTGTCATCAAGGCCGATGGTCGCCGCGCCCCGTTTGATCGGGACAAGCTCGCACGCTCCATTCGCGTGGCACTGCGCAAGCGCCCGGTTGAGGAGGAGCGTCAGGAACGGCTGGTCAACGGACTGGTCCGACAGCTTGAAGCCTCCGGGGAACAGGATATTTCTTCACATCGTATCGGCGAACTTGCCATGGATGCATTGCGTGAGGTGGACGGTGTGGCTTATGTCCGCTTCGCCAGCGTCTATCGCGACTTCCGTGAAGTCGAGGCTTTCTCGAAGATCCTCGCCGACATGAACCCCATTCCCGGGGACGTACACGCGTCCCTGCCGACCAAAGACTCCCAGGAGACACCATGACCGCATCCGACGCGCCCACGAGCCACCCGACGCGCCGCAGCCGGACAATCGCCCGCGTTGCCGCTGTTCAGGCCCTGTTCCAGTGCGAACAGTCTGGCGACAATGCGGAAACCGTTCTCAACCAGTTCCTCCGCCACCGCCGTGTGAGCCCGACAGCCTCGTTCGAAGACGGCCACATTCCCGACGCCGACCTGACTCTGATGCAGGAAATCGTCCGTGGCGTCACGCTGAAGCAGGACAAGGTTGACCACACACTGAGCGATCTTCTTCCAGAGCAGTGGCCAATTTCCCGCCTTGATCCCGTTCTTCGCGGCCTCCTGCGCGCCGCTGTTTTTGAGATTACCGAAACAGACACTCCAGACCGCATCGTCATCAACGAGTATCTGGACGTCGCCCATGGCTTCTTCTTCGGTGACGAACCCAAGATGGTAAATGGTATTCTGGATACCCTGAGTCGTCGCGGTGAAGGCAACGCCTGATCCATGTCGGGCGAATTCAGTTTCATCGCCCGACACTTCCGGCCCCTCGCAGGCCCGGAAAGCCTTGACCTTCGAGACGACTGCGCCCTGATTTCCTGCCCTCCAGGGCAGGAACTGGCCATTTCAACCGACACAATGGTCGAGAACGTCCATTTCCTGTCGGATGATCCGCCGGAAACGCTCGGACGAAAGCTCCTGCGCTGCAATCTGTCAGATATCGCAGCCATGGGAGCAACGCCCTACGCCTACACCCTGAACGTCACCATTCCCCGAAACTCACGTTACAACGATAGCTGGTTCGGCGCCTTTGTAGCCGGGCTATCAGAGGATCAGGCCCGATACAGCGTGACACTTCTCGGAGGTGACACAACCTCCACATCCGGACCTCTGGTTCTCTCGGCTACAGCGTTTGGACGTTTGCACAAGGGAACTGCGCTGCGGCGAAATGGCGCCAGGCCGGGCGACAGCTTATGGGTCACAGGCACAATAGGAGACGCCGCTCTCGGCTTGTTGACCCTTCAGGGAAAAATTTCTGACCCGTCAGGGTTTCTGGCCGATCGCTATCGATTACCGCAACCAAGAACAGGATTGGCACTGAACGGCATCGTGCATGCAGCGATGGATGTCTCAGACGGGCTTATCCAGGATTGCCAGCATATTGCTGAAGAATCTGAAGTGGCCATTGATGTTCTGGCTGAGGCCGTGCCAGCGTCATCAGAAGCAAAGTCGTTGGGACCGGAGTGGTTGGAGCAACGGCTGACAGGGGGGGATGATTACGAACTGCTCCTGGCCTGTGCACCTGAGCAGGAAAACGCCCTGATTGAAATCTGTCAGAAAGCCCACACACCCATAACAAGAATAGGGACTGTGCATTCGGGAAAGGGTGTGCGTGTGCTGGATCAGAACGGGCAGGCCATCCAATTTTTGAAAGGCGGCTGGCAGCACTTCTGAATACTACCAGCGCCTGTGGCACTTCAGCCTTCGATCGCACGCTCATAGAGGCGATACCGCTTGTAAGGATGCGGCACGACGGCTTCTGCAAGATTCTTCATCCGCGTATCGGATTCCTGAATCCACCCAAGCTCGACCCATTTGTAGGGAAGAGACTGACCACGACGGAGCAGCTCTGAAATCGCCAGAGATGGCAGCAGAGACCCGAGCATGGTCCCGTGCAGCTTGCGGGTTACCCCCAACAGGATCACGCGCGCAGAGTGGAACCGATGCAGCCCAAGGCGAACACCAAGCTTCACCCAGCCTAACGGTGAAGGATCACCGCCCAAATCGCCAGCAATATCGTAGAGATTTGGGACAACCAGAGCCATGGCAACAGGCTCTCCATCCTGATCGATCTGTACGTAATGCTCAGGCCGTAGCAACGGCTTGAGCTGATCAATCATAGCCTTCATTTCATAGTCCTGAAGAGGCACAAAGTTGTACTTGCCACTCCAGGCATCATTATAAAGCGTCCGCAGAACCTCCCCCTGATCCGCAATCTGCTTCTTAGAGAGGCGCGTCAGAGAGATCGACCCAAGACGTCCTTCACCAATCGTTAAATCACCCGGAACACGGAAAATCGATTCGCTGTCGTCCGTCAGATCCAGCTTGTAACTCAGCAGGTCTTCCGTGCGCTCATAACCTGCCGCTTCCACCAGTTGACCAAGCAATTTGGGGTGCCAGGGCATCGCAATCATCAGGGGCTGATCCTGCCCCTCAATCATAAGACCGGACTCACCATTTCCGCTCAGTGTCACAGGGCCACGAACGCGCTCCATACCCTGCAACCGCAGCCAATGCCGTGCGGCATCCAGCAAAGCAGCCACAACAGACGCTTCCGGTACAGCATCCAGCGCCCCGAAGGACCCAATTTTCTCGCCCCAGAACTCGATTGCACGATGATCTACAATTGCAGCAATTCGTCCTACCGGGACGTTACCACGCCATGCCAGAAAGTAACGGATGCTGGAGTGACGAAAAATCGCCGCTTTACGGGGGTTAAGGAGATCGTTCTGTTCCAGATCCAGAGAAGGAACAAATCCCGCCATTCCCGCGTAAATACGACGGGGCAGGGTGATGAAGAGCTTCAGATGTGCCCGCGTCGTAACTGGACGGACTACTAGATCATCTTGCGGAGCGGGCGATGTCATAGGGTCGGGCCTTGCACCTCTGGTTGGAAAACAGGTTCCGGAATAAAGGGTAGCGTGCTGTTCAGACACGGGGTCGCATCTTCTGGCACGGGAAGGCTATACCTTTCCACCACCAATCCGACCATGACTTTCAATATATGGATCTTTCTTCCATGACTTCGACACCGCCCAATCGGCCCGGTCTTCAATCCCGCATCCTGATCACCGGGGCCTCAAGCGGCATCGGAGAAGCCCTTGCGCTTCATTATGCACGGGCTGGCACACATCTTGTTCTATGGGGACGAAATCAGACGCGCCTAGATCGTGTCGCCGCACAGGCGGCCAAACACGGGGCGACAACAGAAACTCTGGCGCTGGACCTCTGCGACCCTGAGGCAGCCCTTGAGGCCCTTCGCAAGGCCGATGATACCACTCCAGTCGATATTCTCATTCTCGCTGCGGGCCTGGGCGACATCCGGCCGGAAGGTGAACTCACGGAACTTCCCGAGCAGGTAAAGACAATCTCTCTGGTCAACTTCACGACGCCCGTCACACTGGCGACCGAAATGGCCCGGAGAATGATCACACGGGGAGGAGGGAACATTGCCCTGATAGGCTCTGTAGCGGCATTTCATGATCTGCCCATTGCTACGGCCTATAGCGGCTCCAAAGCAGGCCTGGCCCGGTTCAGCACCGCCCTTCACGCAGCTATGACCCCGCATAACGTCCATATCACGCTAGTCTCTCCCGGCTATGTGGACACACCGATGAGCCAGCGCCTGGAAGGCGCGCGACCTTTCCTCGTTTCCTCCCGAAAAGCCGCCCGCATGATCGCCCGTGCGATCGGCCAGGGCAGGGCCCATCTCCTGTTCCCATGGCCATTTGCACTTGCTCGACTACTGGAAATGCTGGTGCCGCGTCCCATCGCTCATCGCCTGCTGCGCTCTGCAGAAGTGCGACAGAGTGCGTCAAATTAGGAAAAGCAGTATCTCGTTAACTTGACGTCATGCAGCCGGTAAGCGACTGCTTCCACATTGAACCCGCCAGACAGGCCAGAGGAAAGTTGTCATGAGGGAAATCGTTGCAGTCGACATCGGGGGCACCCATGCCCGTTTCGCGATTGCAAGCATCGAGGACGGGAAGGTCATTGAGCTGGGAGAAGCCGTCACCCTGAAATGCGCCGAACACGCCAGTCTCGCGCTTGCATGGGAGGCTTTTGGTCGTTCTCTTGACCGACCAATGCCTAAAGAAGCAGGAATTGCCGTCGCCTGTCCGGTCACAGGCGAAATCCTGAAGATGACCAACAATCCATGGATCATCCATCCGTCCCAACTCGCTCAGCGGCTGTATCTGGACAATTTTGTTCTTGTGAACGATTTCGGTGCTGTCGCTCACGCAGTCGCGCAGGTTGATTCTTCCTTCATGCAGCATCTCTGCGGACCGAATATCGATCTCCCCCCCCAAGGCGCCATTACAATCGTTGGTCCCGGTACAGGACTTGGCGCTGCGTGTCTTCTTCGACGCGGCTCAAAGTATTTTGTCATGGAGACAGAAGGTGGCCATTTGGACTACCCGCCGCTCGACGATGTAGAAGACCGAATTCTGAAGGCTCTGCGTCAACGCTTCCGCCGCGTCTCGGCCGAACGCATTGTGTCCGGGCCAGGTCTGACAAATCTTTATGAAGTGATTGCCGAGCAGCAGGGCCTACCCATTACCCTGCGGGACAACAAGACCCTCTGGCAAAATGCAATGGAAGGCTCAGACACGATTGCCGCTGCCGCTCTCGAACGATTCTGCCTTAGCCTTGGTGCCATTTCTGGTGATCTGGCTCTCGCGCACGGTGCACAGGGCGTAGTGATTGCGGGCGGTCTGGGGTTACGTCTCGCCGGCATTCTTGGAGAGTCCGGATTTGCGGAGCGTTTCGTCGCCAAGGGCCGATTTGAGGCTATGATGAGCGAAATGCCAGTCAAGATCATCACACATCCGCAGCCTGGCCTATTCGGGGCAGCAGCAGCCTATGCAGAAGCTCACTCCTAACGGGGTGAGCAAAACATCCAGATTTTCAAGGGGATAGAAAAGGTCTCCTGGAGGTCCGGGCGGGAATCGAACCCACATTCGCGGATTTGCAGTCCGCTACATCACCATTCTGCCACCGGACCTCGGGGAGACAGGCGCTGTATCGTCTTTCAGAAGCTTTTGGTCAAGAGAGATATTTCAATCAGGAAGATGATTTTTCTTCTTGGAATGAACAGGCTATTAAGATCTGATTCACGAAACGCTGCGATACAGTGTTCAGACGGCAGGATATCTCATGACTTCAGGACGCAACGGCGCAAAGACAATCACTGGTCCTCTCGGACTAGGTCTTCTGACCTTCCTCCTGAGCGGCACCGCTCTTGCTCAGAAATATGACGGGAGCGGCTCGCCAAATTTTGTCCCCCATACGTTGCAGGAAGCCCTTTCCACCGCCTATCTGACCAATCCTACCCTCAGAGAAGAACGTGCGCGCCTTCGCGCAACGGACGAGCAAGTTCCAACAGCCATGGCTGGATGGCACCCCACAATCCAGACGACCATGAATCTGAGCTACTATAATGGTCAGACAAATTACGCTGCTACGGGTGGCTCCCTAGGCAGCAACAACCGCTATCAAACTCCCGGTTACAGCGGTGGCGTCAACATTGCGCAGCCTCTGTATCAGGGCGGAAAAACCCTCGCCAGCATTCATGCAGCGACCAATCAGGTCATGGCGGAACGCGCTAAACTGATCGCAACAGAACAGGAAGTGTTCACCAATGTCGTGAGTGCTTATGTGGGCGTCATTGAAGACGAACAACTCCTTCAATTGGCCATCAACAATGAGCACGTTCTTCAGCAACAGCTTCAGGCTACGGAAGAGCGTTTTCATGTTGGCGAGATCACCCGCACGGATGTCGCGCAGGCGCAAGCCGCTCTGGCAAGTGCGACTGCACAACGGCAGCAGGCAGAAGGTACTCTTCAGAGTGCTCAAGCCACATATCTGCAGATCGTCGGAATTGCAGCAGCCCCTAATCTTGAACCGCCCCAGCCGCTCAATCTGCCGGTAAAAAGCGAGAAAGAAGCGGTTGCACTTGCGGTTCAGAACAACCCCAGTGTCGTCAATGCCCTCTTTGCGGAAGCGCAGCAAAAAGACAACGTTTCTGTTCAGATCTCGGCCATCATGCCGAAGGTCTCAGCGGAACTGAACTATCAACACTCCGTCAACCAAGGGTACAGCCGGTCCCTGACAGACAATAAATACGGTGTCATTGCCTTCCAGATTCCCCTGTATCAAGGTGGATCTGAATATGCCGCCATTCGGAGCGCACGTCAGCAAACACAGGCTGCACACAGGGAAGTCGATGTGCAACGTCGACAGGCTCTCCAAAAAGCTGCGGCAAGCTGGCAGCAGATGGTAGCCTATAAGCAGTCCATCGCCAGCGACCGGGTTGCCATTTCAGCAAACGTGATTGCACTGGACGGTGTGGAACGGCAGGCCCTTGTCGGTACCAGTACAACCCTTGCCGTCTTGCAACAGCAACAGACCCTTCTCTCCGCACAGCAGGCTCTGGTGCAGCATCTCTCCAGTCTGGTGTTGTCGTCCTACTCTGTAGCGGCATCCATTGGCCGGCTGACTGCCTCAGATCTGAAGCTTGGCGTCCCCCTCTATGATGAAAAAGCTTATTACAACGCCGTCAGGAACAAGCTGTGGGGAACAAGCGATTACGCCATCAACCAGCCCGGGCGTTAAAAACTTTCCTGTCAGCCACGGATAATTCTGCAGCCCATGACCTCCTCAGCGCAATCGCCCCCACAAACGGGTCGGGATGACGAAACAATTGAAACCGTTCTCCGCTCGATCCGTCAGATCCTGCATGACGATACAATGAATAAGGATAAGAAGGGTCAGCTTATGACATCGCCCACACCTCAAGATGAGCTTACCCTCGATCCCTCCATGATGGTTTCAGCTCCGCTCACGTCCTCATCGCCCGAGCAGAAGGAAGCTGAGAATACCTCGGCAGATGATCTGATGGGCGCGCAGACCATCGCAGCGGCCGAGCATTCTCTGAAAGATCTTCAGACAGCCTTCAGTGTATCCGGAAACAAAGCCATTCCTTCGGATACCGTCATCAGCAATGGCAGCGGCATGACGATTGAAGATATGGTAAGAACAGAAGTCCGGGCGATGGTCCGAACCTGGATGGACGCCCATCTCCCGTCTCTGGTAGAAATCCTCGTCCGTGCCGAGATTGCGCGCCTTCGCCCCAACAGCTGAAAAGCTCGCATCTTTCTTTCACTTTGACAGCCTTCGCTGACCTCTCTGGATTATCATGCTCGAAAAAAGTTTTGTTCCCGCCGAACACGAAACCTCCCTATACGAAAACTGGGAGAAAAGCGGGGCTTTCCGTGCCGACCCAAACGCATCTGGCACACCTTTTTCGATCATGTTCCCCCCCCCGAATGTCACGGGAACTCTTCATCTCGGTCATGCCCTGACCTTCACCCTTCAGGACATCCTGATCCGCTGGAAGCGACAGGAAGGGTTTAATGTCCTCTGGCAGCCAGGAACTGACCATGCGGGCATCGCCACCCAGATGGTTGTCGAGCGCGCTTTGGATAAGGAAGGCGTCAGCCGAACAGCCTTGGGACGTGAAGGCTTTCTGGAGCGTGTCTGGGACTGGAAGCAGCAGTCCGGCGGTGAAATCGTTCAGCAGCTTCGGAAGCTCGGCGCTTCTGCCGACTGGGAGCGCGAGCGCTTCACAATGGATGAAGGGCTATCGAAGGCAGTTCGCAAGGTCTTTGTGCAGCTTCATCAGGAAGGCATCATCTACCGTGATCGCCGCCTGGTAAACTGGGACCCCAACTTCCGTTCAGCAATTTCGGATCTGGAAGTTGAAAACCGCGAGACCAACGGGTCGATGTGGTACATTCGCTATCCGCTTGAGGATGGTCGCGCCATTACTGTGGCGACCACGCGCCCAGAAACGATGCTGGCAGACGTCGCTGTTGCCGTTCATCCCGAGGATGAGCGTTATGCAGATATGGTCGGGAGATTTGTCACGCTCCCCTTAACAGGCCGCCGCATTCCTGTCGTTGCGGACCTGTATTCCGATCCTGAAAAAGGGACAGGCGCGGTCAAAATCACGCCAGCCCATGATTTCAATGACTTCGAAGTCGGGAAGCGCCATGATCTGCCCGCACCGACCATGCTCGATGAAACTGCCTGCATCTGGCTTGAAGAAATACACAATGAATTGCAGGACATTGACGGTCTCGCATCCGTAGAATTTGTAAATTCTCTGGCTGGATTAAGCCGGGAAGAGGGACGCAAGCGCATCGTCTCGGAACTTGAGCGCCTGGAATGGCTTGAAAAAATCGAGCCTCATAAGCTTCAGGTCCCATATGCCGAGCGCGGTGGCGCTATCGTCGAGCCGCGCCTTACACTCCAGTGGTACTGCGATGCCCAGAAGCTGTCTGGTCCGGCCGTAGACGCTGTCGAAAGTGGTAAAATCATTTTTGAGCCCCGTCAGTGGCAGAATACGTTCTTCGCCTGGATGCGGGATCTTCAGCCATGGTGCATCAGTCGCCAGCTTTGGTGGGGCCATCGCATTCCGGCCTGGTACGCACCAGATGGCAGTGTTTTCGTTGCAGAAAACGAGGCTGAAGCACAGGCACAAGCAGGCACTGGTGTTATCCTGACACAGGACGAAGACGTTCTGGATACGTGGTTCAGTTCTGGTCTTTGGCCGTTCACGACCCTTGGCTGGCCCGATAAAACGCCGGAACTTGCCCGCTACTATCCGACAAGCGTCTTGGTGACAGGTTTTGATATCATTTTCTTCTGGGTTGCCAGAATGATGATGATGGGCCTGCATTTCATGGACGATGTGCCATTCCGCACGGTTCTGATTCATGGCCTCGTCCGGGACGAAAAAGGCCAGAAAATGTCCAAGTCCAAAGGCAATGGCCTTGATCCTCTGGACCTGATTTCTGAGTTTGGCGCTGATGCGACCCGTCTGGCAATCTGTGCAGGAACCGGTCCAGGTCGAGACATCAAGTTGGGCAGAAAACGCGTCGAAGAGCATCGCGCGTTTGTCACCAAACTCTGGAATGCAGCACGCTTCCTCGAGATGAACGGTGCCGCCCCTGTAGCAGACTTTGACCCCGCCAAGGTTCAAGGCAGCCTCGGTCGCTGGATTTTGACGGAAGCCAATGCAGCGATTGCCGAAGCAAAGCAGGCTTTGTCAGCCTATCGCTTCGATGAATATGCAAACTGCTGTTATCGCTTCGTCTGGAGTTGCTTCTGTGACTGGTTCGTTGAGTTCTCAAAACCGATTTTTGCCGCCGAAAACGAAGAAACAGCAGAGTTACGAGCCGTCAGCGCCCATGTTCTGGGCCTGATTCTGCGCCTGATGCAGCCCGTGATACCATTTGTCACGGCAACGCTCTGGGAGCAGCTCGGCTATATTGGTGACTTCACGGCTATCCGTTGGCCGGAGGCTATGGTCGTTCAGGAAGCAGGTCAGGCGCAGGCGGAGCTCAATTGGGTGGTCCGCCTCATCGGTGAAATTCGGACCGTTCGTTCGGAAATGAATATTCCGCCGTCCCAGAAGGCTCCTTTGATTTTCCGTGATGTCTCACCGGAGAATCTGGCCCGCGCCAAAACCTGGGAAGAGGCTATTGGCCGCATGGCACGTGTTTCAGAAGTTGACGTTCTGACGGGTGACATTCCTCGCAATGCAGCCCAGATCGTTCTGGACGAAGCAACAATTTTTATTCCACTGGAAGGCCTTATTGATCTCGATGCAGAGCGTGCACGTCTTGCAAAAGAGATCAGCAAGAACGAAGGTGAAATTGTTAAGGTCCGCCGCAAACTGGACAACGCCGATTTTGTTGCACGTGCCAAGCCTGAAGTGGTTGACGAAAACCGTCAGCGCCTCGAAACTTTCGAGCACGATCTTGAACGCCTCAAAGCCGCTCTGGCACGGCTTGGCTAAAACCTGGCACCTCGCTGCATACCTTGCTCTGACGTTAGGTATGGCTCAGGTGCCTTCTGCCAGAGCAGCGGAACTGCCGGTTGGACCCAGCCTCCAGAAAGCTGTTCTGTTTGGTCAAAGCGTGAGTATGGTGGCCTTCCGGCCGCCATACTGTCAGTTGCGCGCCATCCTGCTTGTCATGGCTGCGAAAGATCGTGACAGCTGGGCTTACCGGAATGATAGCATTCCTCTTTCCCGCGCAGTCTGCGGGATTATTTTTTCTCCGAATCTCCCTGAAAAAGAATTTCCGACCTGGCAATACCAGCGTGGCGGGTTTCCGATCCGCAACAACGAGCTACCTGCTGCGTCTCTGATTAAGCCGATGGAGCAATGGGCGTGGCAGGAGACCGGCCTTCCTCAGCTTCCCATCATTCTGATCGGTCACTCTGCAGGTGCCCAGTTTCTGGACCGTGTCGCAGCTTATGCTCCTGCTGATGAGGCAGAAGTCATCATCATGAACCCCGCCACCTACGTCGAGCCTGAAACGGACAGCCCCGTGCCCTATGGCTTTAATGGCTGGCCTGAGACTATTCAGCAGACCTCTCTTAAACATTACCTGTCTGAGCACCTGACCATTCTTCTGGGGTCAGATGATGTGGAAACCACTCTCGGGGCAGGACGCATCGCGCAGGCCATGGGGCAGGGCCGCAATCGTCTGGAGCGGGGGCAATGGGCTTTTGCACAGGCCCGGGAACAGGCTTACCGACTAAACGTTCCCTTCAACTGGAATATCGATATTGTTCCCAATACGGGTCATGACGGACAGAAAATGCTGGCCTCTCCCGAATTGAGAGAGGCCGTTGAACGGGCGATCAGCCGCGTGTCTTCACAATGATCTGGGACAGATCACGAACAGCGCCATTGGCCGCACTGGTCGTCATGGCTGCATACGCTTGCAAAGCACGGGAGACGTAGCGCGTCCGGTTCGGCTTCCAGGCCAGTTCACCGCGGTTGTGCATGGCTTCACGACGGCTGGAAAGCTCTGCATCCGAAACATCCAGATGCATACCCCGGTTCGGGATATCGATCACGATACGATCGCCATCTTCCACCAATCCAATCAAGCCGCCTTCCGCAGCTTCTGGAGAAACATGCCCGATGGACAGCCCAGAGCTGCCACCGGAAAAGCGACCATCCGTGATGAGGGCACAAACTTCGGCCAGGCCTTTGGATTTCAGATAGCTGGTCGGATACAGCATCTCCTGCATCCCCGGGCCACCGCGCGGACCTTCATAACGAATGACCACAACATCTCCGGCGACGATTTTGTTACCCAGAATAGCGGCAACAGCATCATCCTGACTTTCAAAAACACGGGCAACACCCGTAAACGTTAGAATATCCTTTGCGACGCTGGCCGTCTTCACAATGGCACCATCCTCGGCAAGGTTTCCGTACAGAACAGCCAGTCCACCATCCTGTGAAAAGGCATTTGGCCTGTTGCGCAGAACACCCGCATCTCGGTCCAGATCCAGCTCGTGATAGCGGCTCGCCTGCGAGAAGGCATGAACAGTACGCACACCGCCCGGAGCGGCGCTGAACATGTGACGGGCTTCTTCATCCCCGTTTACGATGTCCCATTTCTGCAGGGCATCGGCCATGGTGGGCGCATGAACAGTCGGAACTGATGTTTTAATCAGTCCAGCTCGATCCAGTTCACCCAAAATTGCCGGGATACCGCCAGCGCGATGCACATCTTCCATGTGCACGTCAGCCTTAGCTGGTGCCACCTTGCACAGATGCGGAACCTTGCGGGACAGACGGTCGATATCCGCCATATGGAAATCGACTTCGCCTTCACGCGCTGCGGCCAACAGGTGTAGAACAGTGTTCGTGGAGCCGCCCATGGCAATATCAAGCGTCATGGCATTTTCAAACGCACTTCGCGTCGCGATGCTGCGCGGCAGAACGGAAGCATCGTCCTGCTCATACCAGCGACGTGCCAATTCCACAGAAAGACGGCCAGCGCGCAGGAACAGATCACGACGATCCGCATGCGTGGCCAGCAGGGAACCATTACCAGGCAAAGCAAGACCCAGAGCTTCCACGAGGCAGTTCATGGAATTGGCCGTAAACATGCCGGAGCATGATCCACAAGTTGGGCAGGCAGAGCGCTCGATCTGTTCGGATTCACTATCCGACACATTCGGGTTGGCAGCTGCAACCATGGAATCCACGAGATCAAGCTTGCGCTCGATGCCCGGACCGTTGAGCTTTCCGGCTTCCATCGGACCGCCAGAAACAAACACGACAGGAATGTTCAGGCGCAGAGAGGCCATCAACATACCTGGCGTGATCTTATCGCAGTTGCTGATGCAGACGATGGCATCGGCGCAGTGCGCGTTGACCATATACTCGACGGAGTCAGCAATCAGCTCACGCGAGGGCAGGGAATAGAGCATGCCGCCATGGCCCATCGCGATGCCGTCATCAACGGCGATCGTATTGAATTCCTTGGCGACGCCCCCAGCTTCTTCAATAGCGGACGCCACAAGAGACCCCATGTCTTTCAGATGGACATGGCCCGGCACGAACTGGGTAAAGGAGTTCGCAATCGCGATAATAGGCTTTCCGAAATCCCCATCTGTCATTCCCGTTGCACGCCAGAGGGCACGCGCGCCAGCCATGTTGCGGCCATGGGTTGTGGTACGGGAACGATAGGCAGGCATCAGAATAGAACTTTCATATCAGAAGGAGCCATGCTCCATAGCGAATCAAACAAAAGAAGACCAGCGTAGGAAAGATATGAAAAGCATTCTTTCCCGCTCTTGCTAGATGGGAACACACGAGGCCAAAATCCATTCAAAGATCAGGAGCCTTTTGTGAAACGTTATCTTCTCAGCCTTGGAACGGCTCTTTCCCTTGTCTGTAGTCCCGTCGCACTGGCGGCTCCAGCATCTGCTGGACCGGCCGTGACGCCAGATATGATCCAGACCGGAAATGACATTCCAGCTCATGCCGCCCTGCCAACTGATCAGCAGGATTACATCAAGCGTGACGTCATGATTCCCATGCGGGATGGCGTGAAGCTCCATACCGTGATTGTCATCCCCAAGGGAGCAAAAAACGCACCGATCCTGCTCACGCGGACACCGTATCATGCCAGTGAACGCCTGAACCGCATTTCCAACGCGTCAACCATGCGTGAGATCTGCCCTCAGGGCGATGGTGTTTTTGTTGAGGAAGGCTATATCCGCGTCTTTCAGGATATCCGTGGAAAATACGGGTCTGAAGGCGACTACATCATGACGCGCCCCCCGATGGGCCCGCTTAACCCGACCAAGACAGACGACACCACCGATGCGTGGGACACGATCGACTGGCTCGTGAAAAATCTTCACGAAAGCAACGGCCGCGTTGGCATGACCGGCTCTTCTTATGAAGGCTGGACCGTCGTGATGGCACTCTTGGACCCGCATCCAGCCCTTAAAGTTGCTGCTCCGGAAAGCCCGATGGTGGATGGCTGGATGGGTGACGACTGGTTCCACTATGGTGCCTTCCGCCAGCCAGGTCTCGACTACTTTACCGAGCAGATGAGCGCAACCGGTGGAGGACGCTCCATTCCCCGGCAGGATGCTGACGATTACACCAACTTCCTGCGTGCCGGCTCAACTGGAGCCTTCGCAACCAAAGCGGGTCTTGATCAATATCCCTGGTGGAATCGCCTGAAAGCGCACCCGGCCTATGATGCGTTCTGGCAAGAGCAGGCTCTGGATCAGATTATCGTCCGCAAGCCTCTGAAAGTCCCGACAATCTGGGAGCAGGGACTGTGGGATCAGGAAGACATGTGGGGCGCGATCCATTCCTGGATGGCCCTCAAAGCTCATCACACACAAGTCCCCAACGTTCTCGTAATGGGGCCATGGCGGCATAGTGGCGTCAACTATGATGGTTCTACGCTTGGCCCGCTACACTTCAACGGTGACACCGCACTGTGGTATCGCTCCAATGTCATGCGCCCGTTCTTTGATCACTATCTGAAAGATGCCGCTGATCCGCATCTTGATGAAGCGATCATTTACAATACAGGCGAGAATCAATGGGATCATTTCCGCAACTGGCTCGGGGAGTGTGACACGACCTGCCTGCTGCGAGGCGAGCGCTTGTACCTTCAGCCCGATCATGGTCTGTCTTTCAAACGGACGCTTCCAGGAACGGATGCTTATATCTCCGACCCGTCTCATCCAGTTCCGTTCATGCCGCGACCTTACACTGCCGGCGATCCGCGCTGGAAACCCTGGCTTGTCACGGATCAACGTTTTGCAGAAAGCCGTCCCGATGTTCTGACGTACGAGACACCCGTTCTTGATGCGCCTGTACGCGTCTCCGGCGTCCCAACCGCAGACATCTTTGCATCCACAACAGGCACAGATGCAGACTGGATCGTGAAGATCATCGACGTTCAGCCCGGCGTTACACCGGACCGGCCAGAGATGGGCGGATACGAACTCCCGATTTCCATGGATATCTTCCGCGGCCGTTACCGCAATGACTTCGCCCACCCATCTGCCATTCCGGCAGGGCAGGTTCAGGAATACAAATTCACGCTGCCCGCCGTGAACCACGTGTTCCAGAAGGGTCATCGCATCATGGTCCAGATCCAGTCGAGCTGGTTCCCGCTCTATGATCGAAACCCGCAGACCTATGTGCAGAATATCTTCGATGCCAAGCCATCGGATTACCACACCGCCACCCAGACCATTCACCGTGGTGGGAACACAGCCAGCGCCGTCTGGCTGCCTGTCGTGAAATAAGGAAAGCGCCTCCCTATATGGGGAGGCTCACCTCCCTCAGGAGATCCCGCTCATGAGTACACACTCTTCCATTCTTCTTGGCGCAGGCTGCTTCTGGTGCGTAGAAGCCGTTTTTACCGGTCTACGCGGCATCATCTCGGCTGATCCGGGATACGCAGGTGGCCATGTGGACAATCCGTCCTATGAAGCCGTCTGCACAGGGAATACCGGTCATGCGGAAGTCGTGAAGGTCGTTTTCGACCCTCAGGAAATTTCCCTGCACGATATTCTGCGCATCTTTTTCACGACCCATGACCCGACGCAGCTTAACCGTCAGGGTAATGACATCGGCACACAGTACAGGTCTGTTATTTTCGGAGACGCAGAGCAGCAACGTGTTGCCCAAGCCGTAAAAGATGAAATTACGGCAGAACAGATCTGGCCCGCACCGATTGTCACAACCATCGAAGGTCCCGCCCATTTCTGGCGCGCAGAGGAAAAGCACCTCGATTATTTTGCTCGCAACCCGGAAACCGCTTACTGCGCAGCGGTTGTCGCTCCCAAGGTCGCAAAGGCCCGCAAACTATACCGGGATCGACTGAAAAACCCAGCCTGAGACCTTACTCTTCGGTTTCCAAATGAAAGCGGTCTGACTCTTCATCGTAATCGAAGAGTTCCGCATACCGTGCCCAGCCGATCGCTGTTGTCAGCGTCTGTTGGGCATAGTCGGGAGACATGCTTTCTTCCAGCGCCTTTCGAAAACGATTGGCATCCACGACATGGTTGGACCGCTCATCGAGCGTACTGCGGATGGCGCGAAGAAGTGGCAGATAATGCAACAAGGCGGTGCGCATTATGTCACGTCGCGCATCAGCGTCCCCTTCGACAAACAGGCGTCCTTCATCCGTCAGAAGAATATCGCCATCCTCAAGCTCCGCCAGTTCCAGAAGCTGTAGCGACTCACCGAGCGAAAGCAGATCATCAAGCGTCATCTGAAGACGCTGCGCCAGTTCGGGAAGATCCGCACGGCCGGAGAGAGGCGCGCCATTCAGCACCTCCATCAGCCCGACAAGAACCTCTACAGGAAGATCAGGCAACACAATGGAGAGTGGTGGCAAAGCCGCAGGGGACAGACCGACTGTTGTCTCGGCTTCAGAAACGATCGGGGCCCGGCGTGTCATCAACGTATAGATCTGGTCCACAAACCGGCGAAAATCAGCATCCTCACGGTTTCTGGGGTGCGGGAAGGGAACATTGATTTCGTGGGTCACGCGCCCGGGACTGGAAGAAAAAATCAGAATCCGGTCACACATCAGCACCGCTTCTTCAATGCCATGTGTCGCCAGCAACATGGCATGAAGGGAATAGAGTCTCTTTTCTGCCCAGAGTTCAATCAGATCCGTGCGAAGGTTTTCAGCACTCAGAACATCCAAAGCAGAGAAAGGCTCATCAAGCAAAAGCAGAGACGGCTGTAATGCGAGCGCTCGTGCAAGGGACGCACGCTGACTCAACGCCTCCGACAATTCCTTGGGATAAGCGTTTTCGTATCCCTCCAGCCCCATGACCGCAATCGCGGCACTGGCCTGACTCTCACGATCCGCCCGCGACAGACGACGCGCCTCAAGCCCGAGAAGAACATTCTGCCGCAGGGTCAGCCAGGGAAAGAGCGCTCCGGACTGAAAAACCGTAGCAACACCATCGAGCGGCCCGTTAACTGGCTTTCCCTGCCAGAAAACCTTTCCTTCCACAGGCGGCATCAATCCGGACATCACACGCAGAAGAGATGATTTGCCTGAACCGGAACGCCCAAGGAGACCAAGAATTTCTCCGGCACGGACATCAAAGCTCACCTGATCGAAAACAACGAGATCAGCATTGCTGTCTTTCAGATAGGTCTGACGACAATTCTGGAGACTGAGCAGGGTTCGGGTCATTGGATCGCGTATTTCTGAGCGGCGTGAACCGCAAGGGGCTGAAGAACAAGACGGTCCAGCAACATGGACAAAAGCGTGAGAAGCATGAGGACAATAATCTGAGCCGCAATCTGCCCCTGAAGCATATCAGCCAGCAGCGTTGCCCCCAGACCAGTGTCTGACGGCACAAATGCCTCCGCAATCATGACGGCATCCCAGATGGGGACGGCCGCCAGCAGAAGTCCGCCACACAGGTCAGGGGCCACGGCGGGAAGGATAAGCCGCTTCCAGAGCAGAACACCTTTGAGGCGCAGACCTCGCGCCACCTGACGGAAAGGTCCCGGAATAGCCTGCATGGCATCCAGAACCGTCCCACCCGTCAACCAGTGCGCGCCCACGAACAGCAGGACTGCTGCGGGGATGATCTCGAGCTTACGAAAAAGAGGATACAGCAGAACAGCCGGGAACAGTGCACCCGCAAGTACAAACAGTCTTGCAAATCGGAAGACGCGCTCGCTTGCATCAAAAAAGAACAGGGCCAGGGGCAGCCAGAGCAACCCGCACAGCACCAGTGCGCCACAGACATGCGAAAGCGTAAGAAGACTCTCGAGCAGATCATAGGGCAGGCGGTCTTTCAGGTGACTTTTCGCGATTGCCAGCCCCAGAAGGACTAGGGACGCCAAAGGCACAAGCCAGTCCGGCACAGGCACAGAGACGGAGGACAGCGCAGGCGCATGCCGGCGCACTCGACCCACACGCCAGTTTCCAATCCCTCCAATCAGCCTGTGCAGCCCGACACTGCACCCATTCAGGGTCGCAGACTCACGCCAGAACTGAAGAACCCAGGATCTTCCACGATTTTTCTGGGGTTGCGGACCATCCAGCCTGTAGCGCTGTGCCCACCCCATCATCGGCCGCGTCAAGCACTGATCGACGATCAGGATGAGCAGAACAGCCAGACTTCCGGCCGCCAGAAACCAGGAAGCGTGATGCGTTTCGAGGCCAATCAGAGCCTGCGCTCCCAAACCACCGACATCATGACGCATCAGGAGCGTCGCAAGGCCTTCCACACACAAGAGGCGGAACCATAAGCCCGGCATGGCCTGAGACGCACGGAACGTTACAAGAGGAATGGCAACCGGCATCTGCAAACGCCAGAAATGCTGCCATCCCGTCATGTGAAGACCTGTTGCAACTTCGTTCAGTTCGGGCGGAAGCGTTTCTTCAGCATCCAGAATAGCAGTCAGAACACGCCAGATCATGTTGAAAGCCGCCACACTCACGATGACGGCGACAGGGGGCAGGGCCAGCGCCAGAAGCCCCACCAGCCCCAGTCCGGGAATGGATCGCGCCACGGACAGCGCAGGCACCAGCAATCGACGAAAGCGGGGAAACTGGCGGGACAAACCGGCCAGAGCCAGAGAGACGGCAACGACCGTGACCAGCGCCAGAAACGCATGCAAAAGCGTGAATAAAAACTCTTGCCAGACTGAAACCGCGGGCCTCTCTGGCAAGAGTACAGAAGCAGGCACCCAAGCCGCCTTCTTCACAAGAAAAAGGCACAGGGCCGCCCCGGCAAACAGGATCGAAAGTTCAATACCGCTCATGCGCTGTCGCCAGCGATGCATGACACGGATGGGCATGGCCATAGGGCTGCCCGTCATGATGACTGTTGTCCTCCCGGTTTCAGAGGAACCGAGAGTAAGGAAGGTTCTTCTGGTGGCTCAAGTGTTTTCTGCATGTCCCGGAACGTCTCAGTGGCCAGTGCTACCAAAACCACCTGCACCACGTTCCGTTTCATCCAGAGACGAAACTTCCTGCCACCGTAATCTGGACACAGGAGCCAGCACCCCCTGAGCAATCCGTGTGCCACGTTCGATCGTGAAAGGTTCCGTGCCGGCATTCATGACAATGATGCCAATCTCGCCACGGTAGTCTTCATCGATCGTCCCAGGAGAATTCGGCAGCGTAATGCCATGCTTCAGAGCCAGACCAGATCGCGGGCGTATCTGAAGCTCATAAGCAGAGGGCAGGGCGATGCACAGACCAGTCGGGACAAGCGCACGACCGCCTGGTTCAATCGTCACCGGGGCCGAAATAGCCGCAACAAAGTCGAAGCCAGCGGCTCCTGAGGTTGCATAGGATGGAAGAGAAAGCCCTTCCGCATGAGGGAGGCGGGTAATGCGGACATCAATCAGATCGGTCGTCATGACGCTTCTCTTATCCCGGATTTTCAGGCGGTTGAAGACCTGAAGGTTTCAGCGATCCGTTCCGCCAATTTCCCGGCGACGGCTGACTTGTCCATCTCCGGCCATGTTTCCACACCATTGACATCAATCAGGCTGACAAGATTCCTGTCTGCGCCGAAAACCCCACGACGAACATCATTGGCCACCAACCAGTCACAGTCCTTACGCTGACGCTTGGCGAGCGCATTTTCCAGAACGTCATCTGTTTCCGCCGCAAAGCCGACAACCAGCTTGGGGCGTCTAACATGATGACACAGCGTGGCCAGAATATCCGGGTTCTCGACAAGAGTGAGGATTGGCGGGCTATCGCCCGTCTTCTTGATCTTGCTTCCAGACGGAACGCTGGCGCGCCAGTCACTGACTGCAGCAGTACACACGGCGATATCTGCGGGAAGCGCGGCCTCACAAGCCGTCAGCATTTCCTCTGCAGTCTGGACCTTTACGCAGCTTACGCCGTCAGGAGCAGGAAGAGAGACAGGTCCGCTGACAAGCGTGACCCGCGCCCCACGGGCCGCAAGGGCTTCTGCAATGGCGTAACCCTGCTTGCCGGACGAATAATTGGAAATAAAACGGACTGGATCGAGAGGCTCGACAGTTGGCCCAGCCGTCACAAGAGCATGGTGCCCGGCCAAAGACTGGTCTGGCGTGAGGGCAGCCACAATCGCGTCCCGCATCACATCAGGCTGGCTCAGGCGCCCCGGCCCAAACTCGCCACAGGCCATACTACCCTCATCCGGCCCAACCACCTGCACGCCACGCTGCCGAAGAAGTGTGAGGTTAGCCTGCGTTGCCGGATGCTCCCACATGCGCACATTCATCGCAGGAGCAAGCAGGATGGGGGTCGTCGTCGCCAGAAGCAGCGTCGTTGCCAGATCATCTGCAAGACCGTGCGCCATGCGGGCCATGAGATTGGCCGTAGCCGGACAGACCACGACGAGATCCGCGCTTCTCGCAAGCGCAATATGGCCGATTTCGCTTTCCTGCGTGGGGGCAAAAAGCGCGTCATGCACGCGCTCCCCAGACAGGGCCTCCAGACTGAGAGGTGTAATGAACGCCTTGGCCGCGTCTGTCATGACCGGGGTGACGGCAATGTCCTCAGCTTTCAGAAGGCGCACGAGTTCGAGCGCCCGATAAGCTGCAATGCCGCCACCAACAATCAGCAGAACACGACGCATGAATTACAGACGCCAGCCGGAATGAATGGCCGCGATTCCACCAGAGAGATTGCGATACTGCACGCGCTCCAGACCAGCATCACGCATCATCTGAGCAAGCGTCTCCTGATCCGGGAACATGCGGATGCTTTCCGCAAGATACTGATAACTGTCCGCATCCTTGGCGATCAGTTGCCCCATCTTCGGCAGAACCTTGAAAGACCACGTATCATAAACAGGTGACAGCGCAGCAATTTCAACGCGGGAAAACTCAAGACAGAAGAAACGCCCGCCCGGCTTCAGCACACGACGCGCTTCTCGCAGGACAGCGTCCTTGTCCGTGCAATTGCGCAAACCAAAAGCAATGGTCACACGATCAACAGAGCAGTCAGGCAGAGGAATCGCTTCCGCATCTACAACGCAGACTTCGATCTGGCCAATCAGCCCCGCCTTGATGGCGCGGTCGCGGCCGACGGACAGCATGGCGGAGTTAATGTCTGACAGGATGGCCGGACCACCACCGGAGCGCAGCCAGCCAAACGTGATGTCACCCGTTCCACCCGCCAGATCCAGCAGCTTCATGTTCGGGCGCGCACCAAGCATTCCCACAAAAATCCGCTTCCAGACGCGATGGATACCCAGCGACATGACATCGTTCATGATGTCATATTTGCCAGCGACGCTCTCAAACACCTCCCTGACCATGGTCTTCTTCTGGTTCCGCGGGACATTGCGGTAACCAAAATCCGTGGTGTCTCCGGTCTGCTCGGAAGACGGGAAGGGCGGGACGTTATGTTCAGCGCTATCGGTCATGGGGCAATCGATATATCTTTGTGTCCAGTCATGCCAGAGCTTCCAGAAGTCGAAACCGTTATGCGTGGGTTCCGCACCGCCTTCGAAGGGCAGCGGATCCGTCACGTTACCGTCAACCGCCCTGACCTCAGATGGCCATTTCCCTTGGATCTCCGGGAAAGGCTGGAAGGACAGGACGTGCTATCCTTTCATCGCCGCGCAAAGTATATTCTCATGCGCGTCGGGAGTGGCACGAGCATGATGCTGCATCTCGGAATGTCCGGCCGATTGCTCCTCGGCCAATCCGGCATGAACACGACTCCGTCCAAACATGAGCATCTGGTTCTGGAAACGGAGAACGGCGCCCGTGCGGGCCTCGTGGATCCGCGGCGATTTGGGATGGTGGATCTTGTTGCAACGGATCAGGAAAACGCGCACCGCCTTCTAAGCGGTCTCGGCATTGAGCCGCTCTCGGAAAGCATGACAGGCCCGTATCTGCACAACCTTATGCAGGGCAAGCGCACTCCGATCAAAACGGCTCTCCTTGATCAGCGGCTGATCGTAGGTCTCGGCAATATCTATGTTTGCGAAGCGCTGTTCCGCAGCCACATCCACCCCACCCGCATGGCCATGTCTCTTAGTAAAAGGGAAGCGAATAGCCTCTCCGCTTCCATACAAGCCATTCTGACAGAGGCCATTGCGTCTGGAGGGTCGTCTTTAAGAGACTATGTTCAGGCCGATGGCACAAAGGGCGGCTTTCAGGACCTGCACCTTGTTTACGGACGGGAAGGAGAGGCATGCTTAAAGTGCGGGACAGGTTATCCTGTTTCACGCATCACACAGGCAGGTAGATCCACATTCTACTGCGCAAACTGCCAGAAATAAGGAAGACACTGCGCAGACGCCCCGTGTGTATAAAATGTGCAAAACGCTTGACGTCCCCGTTCATGACGGGTAGAGGGCGCCAATCATTTTCCGCGACAAGACCGCTAACTGAACCGAAAGATCCATGGCAAATACAGCTTCTGCCCGTAAGCGCATCCGTCAGAACGAACGCCGCCGCGAGCGCAACGTGGCCCGCGTGTCCCGTATGCGTACCTTCATCAAGAAGGTCGAACAGGCTATCCAGTCTGGCGACAAGACGGCTGCTGCCGAAGCATACAAGGTTGCACAGCCTGAAATGCAGCGCGCTGCCGGCAAGGGCGTCGTCGCAAAGAACACGATCAGCCGCAAGCTGTCCCGTCTGTCTGCCCGCATCAAGGCTCTGGCAACCGCCTGAGCCCCTTTGCAGGGTATGAACTGAAGAACGCGCTCCCCCCTCCGGGAGCGCGTTCTTTTTTGACCATACTGCAACACCTCGCCTCGGCACCTCTGAACCTTTCGTGTTCCAGCTTGCTTCGGTTTGGGCAGAAGCCTATCCTGCCAGATCAAGCTCAGTGCCAGAGGCTCTGTTTTCTCCGGTAAGCGTTCGCTTTATTTGAAGCGCCACCCAATCCTGTGTGGACGTTCTCCGTTGGAAGCATATCCACCCTGCGTGCAGGGAACCATGACAGACGCCCCATCGTATCTGGGGCAGAAATGAAAGGGGGTATCATAGGTGGAAAACGCTCAGTATCTGGACGCCAGCGCCTCCGCCCCCGGCTCGGCGGATCTTCTGGAAGCTTCCTGGCACAAAGTTCGTGAAAAGCTGAAGGGCGAAGTCGGCGAAGTCGAATATCGCACATGGCTGCGCCAGATCGTTCTGGGGCCAATCGAAGACGGCGAACTTATCCTGTACCTACCGACCCGTTTCCTTCGGGACTGGGTTCGCAGCCAGTACGAAGAGCGCCTTCAAACGCTTTGGCGCACCGAGCGTGCGGATGTGCAGGGTATTGAACTCCAGGTCAAACGTGGCCTGCCCGAAGTTCCCCCGTCCGCCGATATCGCAAGCGACAGCGCAATCGAAGAAGTCACAGCTCAGGTCGCGGTCAGTCACGAAGTTCGCAGCGATCTTGCCGTCCCCCTGGATCCAAGGTTTTCCTTCGACAGCTTCGTCGTGGGCAAGCCGAACGAATTTGCCTATGCCTGCGCCCGCCGTGTGGCTGAAAAGCCATCCAGCCCCGGCTTCAACCCACTCTTCTTGTATGGTGGCGTAGGACTGGGCAAAACACATCTTATGCATGCTATCGGCTCGGAACTGACGAAGACAGGCAACGTCTCAGTTGCCTATATGTCAGCCGAGAAGTTCATGTATCGCTTCATCGCAGCCATTCGCTCCCAGTCCACCATGGAATTCAAGGAGCAACTGCGCTCCGTTGACGTTCTGATGATCGACGATCTTCAGTTCCTGATCGGCAAGGACAACACGCAGGAAGAATTCTTCCATACGTTCAACGCTCTCGTTGATGCCGGACGTCAGATCATCGTTAGCGCGGACAAGAGCCCATCTGATCTGTCGGGTCTTGAAGATCGCCTGAGAACACGCCTTGGCTGCGGCATGGTTGCGGACATTCACGCCACAACCTTTGAACTCCGCATCTCCATTCTGGAAGCGAAGGCCAAGGCGTCTGGCACGCATGTTCCATCCAAGGTGCTGGAATATCTGGCTCACAAGATCACGACAAACGTGCGTGAGCTTGAGGGTGCCCTGAATCGCCTGATCGCCCACGCCGATCTGGTTGGTCGGCCAGTTACACTCGATACGACGCAGGATGTCCTGAAGGACATGCTCAAGGCTCATGACCGTCGCGTGACGATCGAGGAAATTCAGCGCAAGGTTGCGGAACACTGGAATATCCGCCTGACGGACATGTCTTCTGCACGCCGTGCCCGGGCTGTGGCCCGTCCGCGCCAGGTCGCCATGTTCCTTGCCAAGCAGCTGACCAGCCGATCCCTTCCGGAAATCGGGCGCAAATTCGGTAACCGTGATCACACGACCGTTATGCACGCCGTAAACCGCGTTGCAGAACTGATGGAGCAGGATACGTCTTTCGCAGAAGACGTCGAGCTGATGCGCCGGATGCTTGAAGGCTGAGCAAGGACGACAACCCGCTATCGGTGCCTTTCGCCGGAAGCGGGTGTCTGCTAAGAAACGGCAAAACTCAAAGATTGCCGACCAGGGAAAAAAACAATGAAATTCAAGGTTGACCGCACCCTGCTGCAACGGGCCCTGGCGCATATTCATGGCGTTGCAGAAAAGCGGAACACCATTCCCATCCTTGCGAACGTCCTGCTGTCCTATGAAGGGGATATTCTTCGCCTGACGGCCACGGATATGGAAATTGCCGTCGTCGAAGACGTCGTAGCCACAGGTGAGCGCCTCGGCTCTACTACCGTGCCTGCTGCTGTGCTGTTCGAGATCGTTCGCAAGCTGCCAGATGGCGTGGAAATCGAATTTGACCACCCGGAAAGCGACGCACCGCTTGCCCTGCGCGCCGGCCGCTACGCCACCAGCCTGAACGTCCTGCCGGTTGATGATTTCCCAGCCATGGTGGCAGGAGATCTTCCGCACCGTTTCCGCATTCCAGCGGCGACACTCCGTGGGCTGATCGACCGTACCAAATTTGCGATTTCCAATGAGGAAACACGCTACTACCTGAACGGTATCTATCTGCATGTCGCAGAAGGCGGGACGTTCCCGATGCTCCGCGCTGTCGCTACAGACGGTCATCGTCTGGCTCGCGTCGAAACAGAGTTACCTGAAGGTGCACGCGGTATGCCGGGCGTCATCATTCCGCGCAAGACAGTCGCCGAACTTCGCAAGCTGCTGGATGAAGGTGCTGCGGACATTGAAGTGTCCCTGTCCGACACCCGCATCCAGTTTCAGGCTGGCCCCGTCCTTCTGACGTCCAAACTTATCGACGGCACATTCCCTGAATACGAGCGCGTTATTCCCAAGGGCAATGATCGCATTCTTCGCACGACGAAGAAAGATTTCGCGGCGGCCGTCGGTCGTGTGGCAGCCATCAGTCAGGAGCGCTCGCGCCCCGTCAAACTGTCCGTCACGCACAATATGCTGACGCTTTCCGCCATCAGCCCAGACCAGGGCGTGGCACACGAGGAACTGGACGACAGCACAGTCACCTATGATGCGCCACCGATCGAAATCGGCTTCCAGGCCCGTTATCTGACGGACATCACAGACCAGATTGACGTTGAAGTCGAGTTTGCTTTTGCAGACAGTTCCGCCCCCACACTGGTGCGCGATACGGCGTCTCCGTCTGCCCTGTATGTTCTGATGCCGATGCGGGTCTGATCGGCCCGCATTGAGACTGACACGCCTGGCCCTGACGGATTTCCGGAACTACCGGCATTCTGTCTGGAAGCCTGAGACAAACATTTCAGTCCTGACCGGTGAAAACGGGTCAGGGAAAACCAACCTGCTGGAAGCTGTGTCGCTTCTGGCACCAGGGCGCGGCCTTCGAAATGCGCCCCTTCAATCCCTGTGCCGAACAGATGCCTCTCAGTGGGGCGTAGCAGCCACGTTGAGCCATGGCCTTGACCAGACCCTGCTTGGGACGGGGGCCGATCTTTCCGAAAACAGCAGACGCTCTTTCAGGCTGGATGGTGCAAACGTCCGATCTCAGGCAGAGATCGCGCAAGTATTTTCATGTGTCTGGCTGACACCACAAATGGATCGCCTTTTCCTGGAAGGTGCCAGCGGCAGAAGACGCTTTCTGGATCGTCTGGTTATGGCCCTGACCCCGGACCATGCACGCCAGATGGCAGCCCATGAACGCTCGGTTTCAAGCCGAAACCGCCTTCTGTCGGATCGCCCCAACGAAACCCTTTGGCTGGCGTCTATTGAAGACTCCATCGCCCGACATGCTGTGGCCGCCTGCGCTGCCCGACTTTCCCTCGTAGAAAGCATGAACGCCCACCCTTTTACCGGTGGCGACTTCCCCCAGAGCATGCTCAGCCTGAATTGCGACATTACCCGGAAACTCATGAGCGCTTCCGCACTACAGGTGGAAGACTGGCTAAGGGCAAAACTGCGCGACAGTCGGACCGAAGATCGCACGCGCGGCAGTACGTCCGTTGGCGCCCACAAAGCAGATTTTCTTCTCTCTGACGCAAAAACCGGCCGCTCAGCTGAACTTTCAAGCAGCGGTCAGCAAAAAGCCATGCTGATTGGTGTTGTCCTGAGTCATGCTGCGCTAATCGAGCAGAGCAGGGGGGATGCGCCTGTCATCCTTCTGGATGAACCGCTCCTTCATCTGGACGAACCCCGGAGAGATGCTCTTCTTGTCAGCCTGCTAAATCTCAATACGCCAGTCCTATTAACCGGGACAGATGCCGAACCCTTTTCGGCTCTCACCGGAAAAGCCGGATTTTTCAATGTTCAGGATGGGCATATCCAACCTGCATAGCGTGCGTGCTCTGGCCTCACAGGCTTCGACGCGCTATAATTAAGACAATAATTTTTCAGAGTTCCACGGAGACCGCCTCGCGCATGTCAGAGACCCAGAACCAGCCGGAGATTCCAGGCGCAGACGGTGAAGATTACGGCGCCTCCTCTATCTCGGTACTGAAGGGACTGGACGCTGTCCGTAAACGCCCTGGCATGTATATCGGTGACACGGATGACGGTTCCGGCCTTCATCACATGGTGTTCGAAATCATCGATAACGCCGTTGACGAAGCCCAGGCCGGTCACGCTACCCGCTGTATCCTGACATTGAACGGAGATGGATCCGTCTCCGTTCGCGATGATGGTCGTGGTATCCCGACGGACATGCACCCTGAAGAAGGGATCAGCGCAGCCGAAGTCGTGCTGACCAAACTTCACGCAGGCGGCAAGTTCAACCAGAACTCCTACAAAGTTTCCGGCGGTCTGCACGGTGTTGGCGCGGCTGTCGTGAATGCCTTGTCAGAATGGATGGAAGTTCGGATCTGGCGTAACGGGCTCGAGCACAAGATCCGCTTTCAGCATGGTGAGCGTGACGAAGCCCTAAGCGTTGTCGGCCCATCTGACGAACCCCGCGGAACACTCGTCACATTCAAGCCGAGCAAGCAGACCTTTACCAAGGTGGAATTTGAGTTCTCCATTCTGGAACGTCGCGTCCGCGAACTGGCCTTCCTGAACTCCGGAATGGAAATCATTCTTCGCGATGAGCGCCATGCCGAAAGCAAGGAAGTCCGCTTTTTCTATGAAGGCGGCCTGAGCGCATTCGCCGAGTGGCTTGATTCCTCCAAGACCTCGATCGTCACACCGCCGATCACGGGTGAGATCGACCATGTCGAAAGTGGCATTCGCGTCGAGTTCGCTCTGACGTGGAACGACAGCTACCACGAGACAATGCTGTGCTTTACGAACAACATCCCCCAACGGGATGGTGGCACACATCTGGCAGGCTTTCGTCAGGCCCTGACGCGCGTGGTCGGCAAATACGCTGAGAGCGTTGCCAAGCGTGAATCAGGCTCCCTGACGGGCGAAGACATGCGTGAAGGCATGACGGCAGTTCTTTCCGTCAAGGTGCCGGATCCCAAGTTCTCGTCCCAGACCAAAGACAAGCTGGTTTCCTCTGAAGTTCAGCCGGTTGTGCATGCAACAGCGGCGGATGCGATTTCCCACTGGTTTGAAACGCATCCCAAGGAAGCCAAGGCAATCGTCGCCAAAATCATCGATGCAGCCAGCGCCCGTGAGGCTGCACGCCGTGCTCGTGAGTTGACGCGCCGCAAGGGTGTGCTGGACGTCTCCTCGCTGCCGGGAAAACTGGCAGATTGCCAGGAACGCGATGCCTCCAAGGCCGAAATCTTCATCGTTGAGGGTGACTCCGCAGGTGGTACGGCAAAGCAGGGACGTGATCGCCGCTTCCAGGCGATCCTGCCTCTGCGCGGTAAAATCCTGAACGTCGAACGTGCACGCTTCGATCGTATGCTGGGCTCGGCCGAAATTGGCACACTCATTACGGCGTTAGGCACCGGTATCGGACGTGGCGAAGTGGATCAGGGCGGTTTCTCAGCCGAAAAGCTGCGCTACCACAAGATCGTCATCATGACTGACGCTGACGTGGACGGCTCCCACATCCGTACGCTGCTGCTGACGTTCTTCTTCCGCCAGATGCCTGAACTGATCGAACAGGGTTATCTCTATATCGCTCAGCCACCGCTCTATCGCGCAAAGCGTGGTCAGGAAGAGCGTTACCTGAAGGATGATGCCGCTCTTGAGCAGTATCTTCTGGATAAAGCGCTGGCAAATGCCTCCCTGCGCTTTGGAGACAATCTGGAACTGACAGGCGATGCCCTTCAGGAGGAAGTTCGCTTCCTCATCGCAGCAGCCCAGAACCTGAAAAATATTGCCACCAAGATCCCGGTCTGGGTACTCGAACAGGCCGCGATCGCACGCGTTCTGGAACTTGACCCGACCACAATTGGCGATCGCATCCCCGACTTCCAGCGCCGCCTTGACGAGGCATCCGCTGAGAACGAGCGTGGCTGGAAAGTCTCCCTTTCCAGCACCGGGATTGAGTGTGCGCGTTCGGTTCGTGGCGTCAGCGAAATCTATCGCCTTGAGCAGAGCGTTCTCAAATCCGCAGAAGCCCGCTGGCTGGCTTCTGAAGGAGAACGACTGGCACGAGATTTCGCCACTCCGGCCATCCTGCGGCTCGATCAGAACGAGCAGAAGCTGTTTGGTCCGTCCAATGTCATGGACCGAATTTTCGCACAGGGCCGCCGCGGCCTGACGATTAACCGCTTCAAAGGCCTGGGTGAGATGAACGATGAGCAGCTCTGGCACACAACGCTCGACCCATCGACCCGAACCCTGCTTCAGGTGAAGATTGGTGACGTCGAAGAGGCGGGGCAGGTGTTCTCGACCCTGATGGGAGACGTGGTGGAGCCGCGCCGTGACTTCATCGTCGGAAACGCCCTGAAAGTGGCCAATCTTGACGTTTAAGACACTCCGAGCGCTGGCTAGAGCAGGCTTCCTGCTTCTGGCTGGCGTTTCCACTGCTCATGCGGCAGCCGGTCAGGTCAACACGTCTTACGCGGTCTATCTGCGCGGACTGCATGTGCTTGATACAGATGTGTCCTATCAGATCGAGCACTGGGGCTACGGCGGAACCACACATATCAGACCAGCCGGTATGATCAGCTGGTTCGTCAAGATGGATATCCGCTCTCGCGTAGAAGGCGATTTCATCGAAGGCGGCAACGTCAAACCCATTCGGTATGATAGCGGGGGCATGTCGCGCGGGCAGCATCGTCGGGTTTTGCTCACCTATAACGGCAACACCCCACATGTTGATATTCTGGAACCCGTTGAAACAGACCGGGACCCCATACCAGACAGCGACTTGCCTCATACGATTGATACACTGAGTGGCATGGCGCGCCTGCTGGAGACGTTGACGCAGACCGGACATTGTGACGGTTCTGCCGTCATTTTTGACGGGTTACGTCTGACAAAAATGACGGTTCACGGTCCGACACAGGCGGACATCCCCAAAACACATAAACAGGCTTATGCTGGAGATCCGTCGCTCCGCTGTGATTTTATTGGTCAGCAGGTCGCAGGGTTTATCAAAGACTCTCCAAATCGGGCGAAACTGGCCACCCCTCAGCCTGGAGCTGCCTGGTTCAGGAATGTTGAAGGTATCGGGCTAGTCCCCGTCCGGATCGAATTCAATCATCCAAAGCTGGGACATGTTACTGTTGTTATGCAGAACCCGCTTCCACCTTCAAAATCAGCCGCAACCATTTCGCAATAAACGGCAATCCGAAGTGATGGTGTATCGCTCAACCATCGTTTGACGAACTGGCGCGGTTTGGATACCCGGGACGGAACATGACCAATACCGCACGCCACACCACAGCCATCATCCTTGCAGCGGGCCTCGGCACGCGCATGAAGTCCCGCCTTCCCAAGGCTCTGCACCGTCTTGGAAACCGTCCCATGATCACACATCTGATCGAGACTGCCCGCGAAGTCTTTGACGATGTGGTTGTGGTGGTTGGGCCTGATATGCCCGAACTTGAAAAAGTGGTTTTGCCCTACCGCACGGTCGTGCAGACCGACCGTCTGGGAACGGCGCACGCCACCAACATGGCAAAAGATCTGTTCGGTAACGGCGACATTGCCGTCCTGTACGCCGACAATCCCCTGATCACCGCAGAAACAATGCGCAAGCTCACGGCAGCCCGCCAGACCGGGGCAAGTCTTGCGCTTCTTGGTATGCGCCCGTTCAATCCCGGTCGTTACGGCAGGATTGTCGAAGAGCAGGGCCGTGTCAGCCGGATCGTCGAGTTCAAGGACGCAACCGAGGACGAGCGACAGATTGCGCTGTGCAATGCAGGCGTCATGTGCGCGGGTGCCGATGATTTTCGGATATGGCTTGCAGCCGTCGACAACAACAACGCACAAGGTGAATATTACCTGACGGATGTTGTCGCCATGGCCGCCACACAGGGGCGTGTTCAGTGTGTCGAGGCTCCTGAAAGCGAACTCGCAGGCGTTAACTCCCGAAGTGAACTGGCACAGGCAGAAGCCACACTTCAAGCACGCCTCCGGACTGCTGCTATGGAAGCGGGTGTAACGCTTGTCTCTCCTGAGACCACCTTCCTCAGTACAGACACGGCTCTGGAAGCGGATGTGGTGGTTGAACCAAACGTCTTTTTCGGGCCGGGCGTGACAGTCCGCAGCGGCGCGTTGATCCGGGCGTTCTCACATCTTGAAGGATGCACAGTCGGTGAGGGCGCCATGATTGGCCCCTATGCCCGTCTGCGTCCCGGGACGGTCTGCGCCGCAGACACGCATGTCGGAAATTTTGTCGAACTCAAGAATGTCGATCTTGGTCGCGGCGCAAAAGCCAATCATCTGACCTATCTCGGGGATGCGTCCGTCGGCGCGGAAACCAATGTTGGGGCAGGGACCGTGACCTGCAATTACGATGGATATTTCAAGCACCGCACCATCATCGGTGAACGCAACTTCATCGGGTCGGACTCCATTCTCGTGGCCCCCGTCACGATTGGAGACGACGCGCTGATCGCTGCGGGAAGCACCATTACGGAAGATGTTCCGGCAGAAGGTCTGGCGTTCGGACGCGCCCGTCAGATTGTCAAACCAGGTCGCGGCCTTGAAATCAAACAGACCCTTAAAGCCAAAAAGGAGCAGGGCTGATGTGTGGAATTTGTGGCGTTGTAGGCCATCGTCCAGCCACCCCGATCGTTTTCGAAGCGCTGCGTCGGCTTGAATACCGCGGTTATGATTCTGCCGGTATCGCGACCCTGTCTGCCGATGGCACCATTGATCGCCGTCGCGCAGCTGGCAAGCTCGATAATCTCGAAGCTGTTCTGAAGGCTGAACCCCTTAGTGGCACGACAGGCATCGGCCACACGCGGTGGGCCACTCACGGCGCACCGACAGAAACCAACGCTCATCCGCACGCGGCTGGCCGGGTCGCGATCGTCCATAACGGCATCATCGAAAACTTTGCCACACTAAAGGCCGAGCTCGAAGCACGGGGCCGGATTTTCCTGTCTGATACGGATTCAGAGACCGTCGCCCATCTGGTTGATTTTTATCTGGATCAGGGCAAGACGCCGCGGGACGCAGCTTTTGCTGCCATCAAGCGCCTTGAAGGCGCGTATGCAATTGCCATCATTTTTCAGGGCCATGACGGCCTGCTGATTGGCGCCCGTCATGGCGCTCCTTTGGCTGTAGGCTACGGTGAAGGCGAGATGTTCCTTGGCTCCGACAGTCTGGCTCTGGCGCCACTGGCAAGCCGTATCACCTATCTGGACGATGGCGACTGGTGCGAACTGACGCCTGGCAATGTCATCATCTTCAATGGCGAAGGTCAGGAAGTCAGCCGCCCGATCCAGAACATTGCGTTTATGGCCGGACAGGTCGGCAAAGATGGCTATCGCCACTATATGGAAAAGGAACTGCACGAGCATCCGGTCGCCATCGGCCAGACGCTTCAGCGCATTACCGACCCTGCCTCCAAGACCATCGCATTACCGGCCATGCCGTTCGACCCGGCTCAGGTTCCTCGTATCACCATCACAGCATGCGGTTCCGCTTTCTATGCTGGCATGGTCGGCCGGTACTGGCTTGAGTCTCTGGCCCGTGTGCCTGTCGAAATCGATGTAGCCTCTGAGATGCGCTACCGGGACGCGCCACAGCCTGACAAAGGGGTTGCACTCCTCATTTCCCAGTCCGGTGAAACGGCAGATACACTCGGCGTTCTACGTAGCCTGAAGAAGGCCGGACAAAGTATCGTGTCTGTTCTGAACGTCGAACATTCAACGATGGGGCGTGAGAGCGATCTGGTTCTGGGGATGGTTGCTGGCCCGGAAATTTCGGTAGCTTCCACCAAAGCTTTTACAGCACAACTCTCTGTTCTTGCAGCTCTTTCCATCGACTTCGCACGCGCACGGGGTACGATCGATAAGGCTCGCGAAGAAAGCCTGACAGCTAACCTCCTCGATCTTCCGTCCCGTGCAGCTGAAGTCTTCACGCGGGTTGAGGCCATTCAGGCCATGGCGCGTGTTATCGCAGAAGCCAGAGATGTCCTGTATCTGGGGCGCGGCATCTGCACGCCAATCGCTTATGAAGGCGCCTTAAAACTCAAGGAAATCAGCTACATCCATGCAGAAGCTTATGCCGCGGGTGAACTGAAGCATGGTCCGATCAGCCTGATTGACCGGACCGTTCCTGTCGTGGCGATCGCACCCTCCACAATCCTGTTCGACAAAACCCTGTCCAACCTGCAGGAAGCCAAGGCGCGTGGTGGGCGCATTCTGGCCTTTACAGATGCGGCGGGTGCAAAACGCCTTGAAGGCATTGCAGAACATATTGTTGTACTGCCAGATGTAGATGCTTTTGTTGCTCCCATTCTCTACGCAATCCCCGTCCAGATCCTCGCTTACGAGGTCGCACTGCTGAAGGGCACGGATGTGGACCAGCCTCGCAATCTGGCTAAATCCGTCACGGTGGAATAAGGACATTTTCTTCCGGTTGGCGGGGCTTTCCAAGACGCTTCATTTCGCGGAGGATAGCCCCTCAACACATGACGTGAATGGGAGAAAAAATCATGGGTGGCGATGCAGCTTTATCAGGTGGAACCGTACATTCCGGTCTCACTCTGGCCGCATCTGAGATTGCCGCCCGTGATACTTTTCTGAGCCGGCTAAGAACTGAAGGATTTGAAGGGGACATCACCCCACAAGTTTCGGCACGGTTGGTGGCAGCCACTGACAACAGCATCTATCAGCAGCTTCCTGTTCTGGTCCTTTATCCCAAAACTCTTGAAGATCTGAACCGGGCGGTTCGTGCGGCTGCCGGAGGTCTTCTGACGCTTGCGATACGCGGTGGCGGGACAGGCACCAATGGCCAATCCCTGACGTCCGGGGTCATCGTTGATGTAGCCCGCTATCTTGACCGTATTCTGGACTTCGATGCCGAAACCGGCCTGGTCACAGTCGAACCTGGCGTCGTCCTCGCCAGACTGAATGCATTCCTAAAGCCGCACGGCTATTTTTTCCCCCCGACAGTCTCAACCGCAACCCGCGCTACGATCGGAGGCATGGTCGCCACTGACGCGTCGGGCAAGGGGTCGCGCCTCTACGGCCGCACGTCCGATTACATCGAGACAATGGACGTCGTATTGTCCGATGGGTCTGACCTGCATGTCGGGAAGCTTTCACAAACCGACCTAAAACAGGCTGAAGCACGAGAGGATCTGCCCGGACGCATCTATCGTGAAGTTCATCGCGTCATCACGGATCAGGCTGACGAGATCCGTCGCGTTTTCCCGGATATGAACCGTGGGCTCACAGGCTATAACCTGCAGAATATTCTGCTTGAGGACGGACGGTTCAGTCTCGCTCGCCTGCTCGCAGGCTCGGAAGGGACACTCGCTCTGACAAAGCGCATTGTGCTGCGCGTGCGACGCCTCCCGAAGTTCAGACAGCTTCTGGTCGTCCGCTATGCCAGTTTCGATCATACGTTACGAGACGTGCAGACCCTCCTTCCAGCCAACCCTTCGGCTATCGAAGTGCTGGATGACCGGGTCTTGGAAAAAGCAGCGCAGGATATTGTCTGGCAGTCTCTTGAAGATGTTCTGGGAGCGCGTTCAGAAGTCCCGGTTCGAGGGATGAGCTTCGTCGAATTCGTGGGAGACAATGCTGCTCATCTGCATCAGCAGATGCAGGACGCCGTGACTCTCCTTGAGAGCTCTCCTTTCGAAGTCATTGATTATAAACCTGTTTCAGATCAGGAGATCATCAACCAACTCTGGACCCTGCGGGAAAAATCCGTTGGACTTCTAGGGCGACCTGATGGTCACAAACAGGGCGTGGCTTTTGTCGAGGACACAGCCGTTCCGCCCGAAGCCCTCGCAGATTATGTCGGTGAATTCCGAGCGATCCTCGACCGGTATGATCTGTCCTATGGCATGTTCGGACATGCTGATGTTGGATGCCTGCACGTTCGACCCTTCCTGGATATGCTTTCCGAAAAAG
Organism: Gluconobacter sp. NFX36; assembly: GCF_049887835.1. NCBI lineage: Bacteria > Pseudomonadati > Pseudomonadota > Alphaproteobacteria > Acetobacterales > Acetobacteraceae > Gluconobacter > Gluconobacter sp. NFX36. Next base: position 65,244 of record NZ_JAGEKJ010000003.1, read on the forward strand.
ATCGGTCCCTCATCCGACCAATTTCAGACGCTGTCGCAAACCTCACCAAGAAACATGGCGGATTGCTATGGGGGGAACACGGGCGAGGTTATCGCGGAGAGTTCTCTCCTTTGTTCTTCGGGGAAACGCTTTTCAAAGAGTTGTGCCGGATTAAGGAGGCCTTTGATCCTGAAGATATTTTCAACCGTGGAAAGCTGGCTCCGGTTGGGAAACTCTATCCCGTGGACCGCATCGATGGCGTCCCATTCAAAGGTGAATTCGACGAACAGATTTCTGATGATTTCAGAGAAAATTTTGGGCTTTCCGTTAGCTGTAACGGGAATGGCGCCTGTTACAATCGTGAGCCAGATATGGCGATGTGCCCGTCTTACAAGGCAACGAAGGACAGAACCCAGTCGCCTAAAGGCCGCGCAACGCTTCTGCGGAGTTGGGCACGCCTGAACGCGCTGCCAGATGATGCTTCCGACAAGAATGCTCTGCCAGAACTGACGGCAGAACTTAAAGCCTCGCTTGACACCTGTCTGTCCTGCAAGGCCTGTGCGACCCAGTGTCCGATCCGCGTGGATATTCCCTCCATGCGCTCCAAGTTTCTGGATCTGTATTTCCAGACGCGGCAACGCCCCATGCGAGATTATCTGGTGTACTGGCTGGAGCCACTTCTTGGGATTGGGCGACGGATGCCACAAATCGCCAATATTCTGATGCAAAATCCAATTTCAGCCGGTCTGCTCAAAAAAATTGGACTGGTCGATTTGCCAGTACTGAAACCGGCCACTCTCCCACGCACAGCACTTCTGACACAGAACTGGCTTCGACAAGCCGCAAAGAATGACTGCTCTGTCGTGCTGATTCAGGATTCCTTTACCGGCAGCTTCGATGGTGGCGTCATCGAAAGTGCGTATCAGCTTTTGTCGTCACTCGGCATGGACGTGCGGATCACGCCCGTGTGGGATAACGGCAAGGCACGGCATGTCCGGGGCTTTCGCAAGGGATTTGCCTCCACGGCACGCGAAACCCTGCGGCAACTCCGTAACATCAGCCGCCATAATGTGCCCGTTATTGCCCTTGATGCCGCAACGGGATTGATGTTCGAACAGGAGTATCAAGACGTTGCAGGCATGGAGTCCGTTCCAGCAGTGCTCTCTCTGGAAGGCTTCCTAAAACGCCAGATCGACAAAGGCCTAGTGGCAGAAAAGCCTCCTGCAGGAGATATGACGCCCCTGACGGTTATTTCACATTGTACGGAACAGGCCGTGCGTCCCGGCAGTGCGCAGGACTGGGCCACAGTTCTGCAACATCTTGGTGTACGAGCTCAGGCTGGCAAAGCCGGCTGCTGCGGTATGGCTGGTCTGTTCGGCCACGAACGAGAGCATGCAGATCTTTCGGCGGCCATTTTCGAACAGAACTGGGCAGCGAAAGGCGATGTTCTAGCGACAGGTTTCTCCTGCCGTTGCCAAGGAAAGAGGCTTGCAGGAAAGCGTCCTGCGCACCCCGTGGAAATTCTCGCCGCACAACTTCATAGCAAGACATAAGAAATCCATACAAAACCATGAAATTAAATAATTTTACTGGTTGCAAAAAGCTTTCTTCCATCCTGTTTTTTTCAACTTTATCCTTACTGTATCTTCTACTGGCCATTCGGGTTTCATCCCTCTGGCCAAAAACATCTGATCAAGCTTCGTATTTTCTCGCAGGTCTGGATGTTCTTCGCGGAAACTGGCGCCTCAAAGGCTGGGTTCTGACGCCTCCCGATTTCTGGACGTCAGATATTCCCCTGAGCGCAACCTTAGCCGCGTTCTGGTATGCTCTTGGCCATCCTGCGAGAAGCCCGTTTTTGCTGATGGTACAACCCGCCATTCTCTGGACTGGCGTCGTAGTCTCCGCCTTTGCTGTAGTTTTTCTGCGGCTCCCGGATCGTCAGTCCCGCTTGGGCGCCGCTGCACTTCTTTTGCCAGTGCTGGCATTTCCGCTCCTGCGCGCACCAACAGCCTATTTCATCACGCTCTCGGCTATCCACATGGGCGTGCTGATCTATGGAGTGTGGGCTTTCCACTGGGCTGACCGGTTCCTGTCGTCCGGCTCCTGGCGGTCACTATTCATTATGGCACTTCTTCTCTGCCTCGGCGTCATTGGGGATCCGTTACTGGCCATCACGGGAGCGGGGGCGCTGCTTTTATATGCCGCTCTGGCAAGAGAACTCCCCAAGAAACATCGTTTCCTTATGGCAGGTGCCACGCTTGTGGCCGTCATGCTCGCAAAAACTCTCCTGCATCTCAATGCTGCAACCGGAGGTTTTGAAACCGAACCGCTGGAGACGCGCTTTGCACCCTGGGAGCAGTTGAGCAGCAATCTGCTTACAACATTCCGCTCCATTCTGCTCGTCTATGATGCCGATCCTTCCGGTCAGGTCGTGAGTGCAACCCTCCCAGAATGCCTGCGTGTAGCCCTTGTCGTTCTGGCTCTGACAGGAGCTTGGCAGGTGGCCAAAACAGCTTGGGTAAGTGGTGGCCGAAACACTCCCTTCCGTTCCTTCCTGGTTGTCTCCGCACTGCTAGACTTTATCGCACTGGCCGTCAGCAACCGTATTGCGCTTGACGGAAGCACAGTGGCTATAGCGCGCTACCTTTTCCCTCTCTGGCTTGATCTGGCCTGCATTACCGCACTTGTCTGGCCCACACGACGTATGGCCGTCACTATTTCGACATCCGTGCTGGCAGTAACGCTCATTACAGATTACCGAACTCTCCCACTCTACTCGACAGGGATTCTCAGTACGGAAGATAACCAGCTTCTCAGCCGACTGGAGAAAGACTTCCCTCCTGATGGAATTGGCACATGGTGGAGTTCAGGCAATCTCGAAGTGGCATCCCTGGGGAAACTTCATGTGTATCCGGCGATGATGCAGGCCAACGGCACGATTGCTCCGTTTGTACATATTCGCAAACACATGGACTGGCACTCTTTGGATGGCAAAGCGTTCTTTATTGTCATTCCCCATCCAGAGGAAACCTTCAACGAGGCCGGTGCCATCAACACTTTCGGCGCTCCCGCAGCCCGTGTCACAGAGGGCCGATACACCATTTTGCTTTACAACATCGATCACCTTCCTGCGCGAGCCTCCTGACCGTCCGTAAGAGGTGTGTTACACCCATCGCGGTTTTTCTGAGGGGGCAAACATGACAGAACCTCACATTCTGGTTCGTGGAGCCGGGGTGGCCGGCATGGTCACCGCCGTTGCTCTTGCCGAACGCGGCGCACAGGTTACTGTATATGATGCTGGCGGCCGCATAGGGGCGGGAGCCTCATGGTTTGCAGGGGGAATGCTTGCCCCATGGTGCGAAGCAGAGTCAGCTCCTGATGAAGTCACCCAAGACAGCTTATCCTCGCTAGACTGGTGGAAAGCCCACGTCCCGGATGTGGTGCAGACCGGGAGCCTCGTAGTAGCTCCACCGCGTGACACTCCTGAACTTACGCGCTTCGGACGCAGAACCAGTCACTTCGAGACAATCGGCGTTGAACGCATCAGAGCCCTTGAACCCGATCTGGAAGATCGCTTCGACAGAGCGTTGTTTTTCGCGGAAGAAGGACATGTTGATCCGCGCAAAGCGCTGGTAGCCCTTGGAGACAAGCTGGCTCACCATAGTGGAATAATCGTCTCCAACGCTGCGATTGATACGGCCTCTTTTGACTGGATCGTCGACTGCACAGGTGTCGCCGCACGGGAGACGCAGAAAGATCTGCGAGGAATGCGTGGTGAAATGGTGCTTCTGCGCTGCCCCGAGATCACACTTCACCGTCCGATCCGGATGCTGCATCCGCGTATTCCGGTTTATATCGTTCCGCGTGACAATTCGGTCTTTATGGTCGGCGCAACGATGGTGGAAAGCGATGATACCCGAGCCATCACCGTCCGCGCCATTACGGACCTTCTGAATGCCGCCTACACGCTTCATCCAGCCTTCGCCGAGGCTGAACTTCTGGAAGCCAATGCCGGACTGAGACCCGCTTATCCGGATAATGTTCCCCGCGTCCGGCGAGAGGGCAACAGGATTTCCCTTAATGGCATGTACCGTCACGGGTTCCTGTTATCTCCTGCACGTGCAAGGGAAGTCTGTGAGATCATTTTCGGAACAGATCGGGCCTGAACCCTTTCTTCCTCATACAGCCCCGGATGGGAGAGACATCATGCAGATCACCGTCAATGACGAGCCCAGAGAAGTTCACGCCCGAACCCTTGGAGCCGTTCTTGATGAACTCGGCTACGGGAAGGCCCGCGTCGCTACAGCTCTGAACGGTTTTTTCGTTCCTGCAACGCAGCGCAGTGTCAAGGCTGTGGACGAGGGGGCCGTCCTCGAAATCCTGGCCCCGATGCAGGGAGGCTGACGCATGAAATTCTACGGCACCGAACTGTCCTCACGCCTGATGCTGGGGACAGCGCAATATGACAGTCCGGCCATTCTCGCCGAGGCGGTTAAAGCCGCTCAGGCTGGCGTCGTGACCGTGTCTCTTCGTCGTGAGTCTGCGGGCGCTCAGGCCGGGCAGGCGTTCTGGTCGCTGATCCAAAGTCTGGATGTCCCCGTTCTGCCCAATACGGCTGGCTGCCACGGCGTTCGTGAAGCGGTCACAACTGCCCAAATGGCCCGCGATGTCTTTGGAACCAACTGGATCAAACTCGAAGTCATCGGGCAGGGCGACCTGCTCCAGCCAGATGTGTTCGGACTTGTGGAAGCAACCCGCATCCTGACGGAAGACGGGTTTCAGGTATTCCCCTACACGACGGAAGATCTGGTCGTTGCGGAACGCCTTCTCCGAGCTGGTGCAGAAGTTCTCATGCCTTGGGGTGCACCGATTGGCTCGGGCAGGGGCCTGAACAACCTTTTCGGCCTGCGGGCTCTGCGTGGACATTTCCCGGATGTGCCCATGGTCGTGGATGCCGGGATCGGTAAGCCATCCCATGCGACGGCCGCATTCGAACTGGGGTTCGATGCCGTCCTGATCAACACAGCCGTCGCCAAAGCTGGCAATCCGGCAGAGATGGCAAAAGCTTTTCGTCTGGCATGTGAGGCCGGTCTGGCAGGGTATGCGGCAGACCCTATGGAAGAACGTGATATGGCGGTGCCCTCGACCCCGACGCTGGGTCTGGCCCGCACTCTTGGTGGAGAAATGCTCTGATGTCCCGTCTGCCTTCGAAGATTTATCCGGTTGTTGACCATCCCCGTTGGGTTGAGCGTCTTGGAGGGGCGGGTGCACGCTTCATTCAGCTTCGCCTCAAGGATCTTCCCCCCGAAGAACAGCGCACCCAAATCGAAACCGCGCAGGAACTCGCCGCACGCCATAATGTCGCCCTCGTGCTGAACGATTACTGGGAGCTGGCAATCGAACTTGGCTATGAATGGCTGCACCTGGGACAGGAAGACCTTGATACCGCTGATCTTGATGCCATCCGACAGACAGGCATCCGCCTTGGTATCTCGACCCATAGCCATGAAGAGTTGCAACGCGCTCTGGCCTGCAAGCCGGATTATGTTGCACTTGGTCCGATCTGGGAAACGAAACTGAAGAAAATGGCGTTTGGTCCTCAGGGCATTGAACGTCTGACGGAATGGCGGGAACTGTGCGGTGACGTCCCTCTGGTCGCCATCGGCGGCATAACGCTCGAACGTCTGCCATCCTGCCTCAAAGCCGGAGCGGACAGCGTGGCGGCCGTCAGCGACTTTATTCGCGTAGACGATCCGGAAAGTCAGGTGAAACAGTGGCTTGCAGCCGCTGACACATAATTTAAAGACAACGCTATCTTACAGCGGAAACGCTCTCTAGGATGGTATTCGAACTAAAAGGGTACGGAATACAATGATGGTGACAGGGCTTGCAGCCGTTCTTCTCGCAATTGCGTTCCTGCTCACGCTCGTCAGCATCATTCAGCCTCTGGCCAAACGGCTTGAGATTTCCGAAACGGTCCTGCTTGCCCTCGCTGGCATTGTTCTGGGTGGGGCGGCATCGCTCATTGTGCGCTCATCCGCCACAGACCTGCTGGATGGGGCGGCTGAAGCCCTGATCTATTTTCCGATCAACAGCGAAGCCTTCCTACTGATCTTCCTGCCCATTCTGGTCTTTCAGGGTGCCATGGCCATTGACGTAAGACGTCTGGCGCATGAAACGGCCACTGTTCTTCTACTGGCCGTTGTCGCGGTTGTGGTTTCAACCGCGACGATCGGCTTCGCGCTCTACCCGTTTGCTGGTCAGAGCCTTGTTGTCTGTCTTCTGCTGGGCTCCATCGTCGCCACGACCGACCCATCCGCAGTGGCCGGCATCTTCCGGGAAATCGGCGCTGCGTCGCGACTGACGCGCCTTGTTGAAGGCGAGGCACTCCTGAACGATGCAGCCGCCATCGCAATCTTCGCCATCCTGCTGGCCTCGGTCACCTCACACCGACACATCCATCTGGGTGAGGCCGTTGTTGATTTCGCGTCAGCCTTCGGCGGCGCAATTGTCGTGGGTGTCTGCCTGGGTCGGCTGACACTGCTGCTAATCGCAGGTCTGGGTGGCGCACCTGCCGCAGAAATCACACTCACACTCGCTTTGCCCTACACTGTCTATATCCTGTGTGACGAAATGCTCGGCTTCTCCGGCGTGGTGGCAACAGCTGCTGCTGGCCTGACAGTCTCTGCTTACGGACCCTCGACATTCCGTCCGCAGGTGTGGCGGTTTCTCAACGACCTCTGGCAGCAACTGGTCTTCTGGGCCGGTTCACTCGTCTTCCTGCTGGCGTCCATGCTGGTACCGCGCCTGCTGATCGGCATGACCCGCTGGGACTGTGTGCTGATCCTGATCGCCAGCGTGGCCGGGCTACTGGCTCGCGGCGCCGTCGTGTTCGGCCTACTGCCCATCCTTGCTTTCACAAAGCTTTCCCCACCAGTGCCAACACCGTTCAAGGCTACCATGGTCTGGGGCGGTCTACGCGGCGCCATCACGCTGGCGTTGGCGCTGGCCGTGACGGAGAACCAGAGCGTCTCCAGCCCGGTTGCCCACTTCATCGGTATCATCGCAACGGGCTTCGTTCTGATCACGCTGCTGGTCAATGGCACGACGCTGCGTTCTCTTGTGTTGTTCCTGAAGCTCGATCAGCTTTCACCAATTGATCAAGCTATTCGTCAGCAAATTCTGGGCATTGGTCTGGGCGAAGTTGCAGAACGCACCCGCGTCATGTCCGACGAACTGGGGTTCAGTGAGCAAACACGCATTGGCGTCATCAGCCGCATTGAAAAGCGCGCAGAAAAGGAGAGGGCGGCCAATAATTTTGAATCTGCCCTGAGTGACCGGGCCCGCGTGAATATCGCGCTTATCACGATCGCCAATCAGGAGCGCTCTCTGCTTCTGGATCTCTTCCGCATTCAGGGCCTGTCACGTCGTGTGATGGAGACGCTTCTCCGCACTGCCGAGGCCATGTCTGATGGCGCCCGCCTTGAGGGACGGTATGGATACGTCAAAGCCCTGAAGCGCCGCCTCCAGCCACCTTTACGCTTCCGGATTGCCCAGGATCTGCACAGTCGCTTCCATTTCGATGAACCACTGATGTACGCAATGATGGAGCGCTTCGAAATGCTCATCATCGCACATCTGGTCTCCCTGTCGCTGCAACGCTTCGTCCGTCAGCGCATGGAGCCAACACTGGGTCCACGCATTACGGAAATCGTGTCTGAAGTTCTGGGCCGTCAGCGCAAGCTGCTCGATGATGCGCTGGAAACATTGCGCCTCCATTATTCCGGGTATTCAGAAGCCCTGGAGAGCAGGATTCTGCGCCAGATCGCCCTTCGTCTCGAAGACGAGGAGTACGACGCACTCCAGGCCGACAACCTGATTTCCGAAGAACTTCACAGGGAACTCCATCGCGATATCGAACGTCGGAGCGCGCGCCTCGAGGCGCCTTTGCGGTTCAACCTGAAAAGCGGCATCGAACAACGTTTGAGGGCTTTTCCGGCGTTCAATGGCGTGCCCGATAGTGTTTTACACACACTCTCCCGCAAGGTGGCGATGCGTTTCGTGTCTCCAGGGGAAGTGCTGTTCAAGCGCGGACAGAAAGTCCGAACCGTTTACGCTCAGGTGGCAGGACTGGCGGAAGTTCACCTACCTGAAAGGGAAATCCTGTTCGGGAGCGGGGACCTTATTGGTGCGGCCAGCGTCATTCGGAGCGAGCGTATGTCCGGTACAGTGCGCGCCCTTCAGTTCAGCCACTTACTGGCCATTCCCAAGCCCGTCTTTGAGCGTCTGATCCACGACTACCCGATCGTTCAGCGTCTTATCATCGCTCGCAGCAATAAGCGGGCAGACGGACTGCTGGATCCTTACGTTCTGCAAACAGCAGAGGGCGTCAGGCTGGCTCCGTCACAGGATATGAGACGGATTGTCTCGCCCTGAAGGCACATTTTCCGGAGCCAAAAGGCTCCGGAACACAATTGAGCATGTCAACAAAATCACCCCTGCAACCAAGCTGCTTCCACTGTGGAGGAGCCAGAAGGGAACATCTCCAATACGCCCGATCAGGGTTGAGAGCTTACCGATGGTCAAATTGGCCATAAAAAGATGAAGTGAGAAACAGGCTACGAAAATCGTATTCAAGCTCACCGGCGCAGCACGGGAATACATTGCCATTCCAATGGCATAGCTCATACTGAAGCCGATATCGTTGATAATATGAAAAGCCAGCCCCCAGAACAGGCTGATCTGATGAGGCTCAGGATAAAGCCACGATGCAAGCGCCAGAACAGCCGGGCCTGACGAGGCAATAAAAGTGCCTATGGCCACTTTGGTGATTTCTGCCGGGTCTGGCCTGTGTCGGGCATACATTCGCCAGAACCACAGTACGGAAATTGTCATCAAAGTGCTGATGAAACCATCGAACGAGACGAGACTGCTGACAGGGAACAGATGTCCGAAGAACGTCAGCTGATAATGCTCACGCCCCCACAACAGATATCCGTCAAAGATCTCATCATTTGGCAGCGCACCTAAAGCCAGCACCGGCAGCAACGCCAGCAGAAGGACGCTCGTTTTTTTCTCGCGGGATGTCAGGCGAGGGCGAGGGGATGAAGCCTTGAAAACCGTGTCTTCTGGCAGCCACCGACGCCCAAAGAGATAGACAACCAACCCAGTCAGCATTCCCAGACCAGCAGTCAAAAAACCCCAGTGCCAGGCTTTCATTGCCAACATTCCACAGAGGGCAGGCGACACAATAACGGCAGCCTGCACACCGAGAGAGTAGATCTGATAAGCGTCCGACCGCCGACGGTCATCAAGTGCATAAAGCGCACCAACCTGCGCCCGCAGCCCTCCGGCAGCTCCAATACCCAGCAGAAGAAAAACAACAGCCAGCACGAAGCTCCAGTCGAACGACATCAGAACATGTCCGACCGTCATTAGAATAGCTCCCAGGAAAATGGTCCGGGTTTTCCCCAGGAGCCGGTCTGCCACAAAGCCGCCCAATAGGGGCGTCGCATAAATCAAAGCTAAGAAGAGCCCTGTTATGGCGCCAGCCGTCGCCTGAATCCCGACAGGAGCATAAAGAATGTCCAAAACGGCTTTCACAGTTCCCATGCCCCAGACATTTTCAATATGTCCGGGCTGAAGAAGATGATCAGCCAGATACAGAACGAGAATGGACTGTAATCCGTAAAGGGAAAAGGCGACCCATCCTTCCGTCAGTACAAGAACCCAAAGCCCCCGCGGATGACCGAAGATCTCCTTACGATCAGGGACGGTCAAGGCATCGATAACGGGATCATTAGGGAGCACTTCAGTCAAAGCAGACCTCGGAGGCGAAAGAGGAAAACCTTTCGTAGCGGTCAGTGCGACGTAGGGTAAAGAGGAAGAGAAGGGCATTGGCAAAATGCCAATATGAAAATCTATGGCAAAATGTCCCAATCGCAGTCTATGGCAAAAAGCCATAGACCTCATCACATATAATTCTTTGTGGCTTTTTGCCATGAAAGAAATCACCTGATCCCAAAGATATATTTTCTTGGAAAAATCCCCGGAAAACTGCCCCAAATGGGCATATATGGCAAAATGCCAAATCCCAGGACAACCAATGCGATAGCCGTACAACCATGCGAAAGTCCCACAAAACGTTGGTTGGGAAGCCTCAGGAATTCAGTTTTACAAGCATCGGAAGAGGCTCAATATCAGCTCACATGAATATCGTATAATATATATTATGCCAACTTACATATCAAAAAGACGTCGTTTCCTCACATAGTCGTGATACACGATGACTTGTTGCAAAGAATGGCCGTTTTGGCGCTAACGTGAAACGAAGTTCAATTTCTCCCGGTCTCCGAACGTATTTTCGTGACCGGCTCACTCGATGGAACGGTCATTGCATGGCTCGCCTTTCTCTGCGTCAGATTGCCTTTCTGGGCTGCGCTTTCTCTCTGGGCTCGCTTACGGTTCTCCCTGCAACGGCACAGGCGGATGACTACACCGAACTTCTGGACATTCTTCGCGCCAAAGGCAGCCTGACGCGCGGCGAATATAATAGTCTTCTGGCACACCACCTGAGGCATGGCCATGCCAGCGCTCCGACCAATCAGGACGATACATCCAGCCCCCCTGCCAGACACAACCGTTATCGTCGATACAACCCCAATCAGTACGATGGTTCTCTTGAACCACCGGATGTCACAACCATTGCAGCCTCCCAGGCAGCGCAGCGCGCAGCTCAGGACGCTGCCGCCAGCGCACGTGATGCACGTTCCATGCTCGCACATTACGACCCAGACAGCGTCGTTCGGGTCAAACCCTATGTCGCAGGCAAAGGCGTGACCGTTCAGGCTGGTCAGATCGAAATTAATCTGTCCGGCTTCATCAACGGCTTCTACACCTATAACAGCCCGGGCGGTGGCCGCCCCGTTGCAGGTGGCATCTCCACAGGGTCCAGCGGCTTTGACTCTTCATCCGTTCGTAACGGCCTGTTGCCAGGCGGCCTGATCCTGAAGCTGAATACCGTTCAGGATGGGATCAAGCTCGGCGCAGTTTTCGGAATGTACCCGGGGCTGAACAATGCGGATGTGGGTACATTCAACGCCAATTCTGGTGGTAGCCCGGTTGGGCTTGGTACGGCAGGCGTCGATTTCCGTCAGGTCTATATGACCGCCGGAACCGACAAACTTGGAACCATCAAGATCGGCCGTGACATCGCACTCTTTGCCTCCGATGCCATCCTGAATGACGCAACGCTCCTCAGCGTCGGCAGCACCGGCAGTAACGCCAATCCGGCCAATACCTCCCTCGGCCGTATTGGCGTCGGCTATGTCTACACCGACTGGCTCCCACAGATCACCTACATTTCCCCGAAATGGCATGGTCTTCAAGGCTCTCTCGGTATCATGACACCGCTGGATCAGTTCAATTTCGCCGGTGGTGGTCTATCCGCGACAACCACACAGCACAGTTCTCCAATGGTTCAGGGTAAAGTCACTTACGACACCACCATTGCCGGGTTCACCACACGCCTCTGGGCCAGCTTCCTGACACAACACGTTCAGAACCTGACCAGTTCAACCCTCGGAACCGACAGTCGCAAAGGCGCAACCGTTGCCGCGGGCGACGTTGGCGTGAAACTGTCCCGCGGACCATTTGAAGGCGTAGCATACTACTATTACGGCAACGGTCTCGGCACGACCGGCCTTCTGTTTGACGGCATTTCACAGACCGGACGCAAGCGGAACTCTGAAGGTTACTATGTTCAGGCATCCTATAAGATCCTGCCGCGCCTGAAGCTGGTCGGAAGCTATGGTGTCAGTAATCTTTATCAGGCGGCTGGCGAAGACAATCCATCACTGGTGCGACGTAATGAGTCCGAAGTCGGCGCGCTGTATTACACACTGACAGACTGGATGTTCCTCGTGGGTGAATATGCCCATACGGAATCAGCTGCTCACGGCCCGAACCGCGAAAGCGATCACACCATGTCTGCCGGTGCGATGATCACGTTCTGATCCTAAAAAACCGGGCAGCCCCCTGCCCGGTTTTCAAAACTCCAGCACCATTCCGTCATAAGCTGGCCGCACATCTGGCGGCAGCGTTTTGCACAAGATGTCGTAATCCATATCTGTGCCCATATGGGTCAGAATTGTGCGCCCTGCCCTGATTTTCGTGCGCCATTCCAGCACACGCTCCAGCCACGCATGAGCGGGATGCGGTTCATACTGGAAACAATCAACAACCCACGTTCCGACACCATCCAGAAGCTCCAACGCCTCATCAGACAGCGTTTCAACATCTGTCGAATACGCAAACTTCCCAAATCGCAGCCCCAGAGACGTGATCCGTCCATGCTGCTGCTCGAAAACTCGCCCTTCAAGACCCGGAAAAGTAACAGACTGACCCGCCGCAACGACCTGCTCATCAAAAACCGGACGATAAAAATCTGGCCCTTTCCAAGGGGCAAAAGCGTAGGAAAAACGCTGTCTAAGTTCTTCCAGAGTGTTTTGCGAAGCCAATAGCGGCAATGGCCTGTCGATAACCCGATTGATGGCGCGCAGATCATCCAGCCCGGCAATATGATCACTATGCGGATGCGTATAAAGTACCGCATCAATGTGGCTCAGACCACAATTCAGCATCTGAGAGCGAAAATCCGGCCCGGAATCAACCAGAAGCCGGAAGCCACCCTCACCTTCAATCACGATCGACGAGCGTGTCCGCCGGTTCTTTGGATTGTCCGGATTACAATGCCCCCAGATCCCCGTCTGTGAGCCATCATGCCCCCCGAGCATCGGGACGCCCGCTGAACCACCACATCCGAGGATCGTGACTTTCACAGACGCGTCCTTGTAAACAGCCGATGCACGTTGGCCGTTGTAATCTCCGCGATCCGTTCAGGCGAAACTTCCCGCTCCTGCGCCAAGCGAGCCGCCGTATGCGCCACATATCCGGGCGTATTGGGCCGCCCGCGCTTGGGTGCAGGGGCCAGAAATGGACTATCCGTCTCCACCAGCAAGCGGTCTTCCGGCACAATCCGCGCAACTTCGCGGATTTCCTCACATTTCGGGAATGTCAGAAGCCCCGAAAAACTGATGTAACCTCCAAGTTCCAGAGCCGCTTCCGCCAGCTTTGGTCCGGATGCAAAGCAGTGGATCAGAAACGGAAAGGCGCCCTTCCCGCTCTCATCCCGCAGGATCGCAATCGTGTCGTCATCCGCCTGGCGCGTATGAATAACGACCGGCAATCCCGTTTCCCGAGCCGCGGCAATGTGCGTTCTGAAAGATTCATGCTGCGCTGGCTTCGCCTCATCTCCACTATGAAAATAGTCGAGCCCGGACTCGCCAATTGCCACCACGCAGGACGGTTCCGCCTTGCGAACCAGTTCCTCAACGGACGGCAAACGCTCCTCACCCACATGGTCAGGATGCGTCCCGATCGCACACCAGACGCGCAGATCTGGCGTGTCAAACCGCGTCAGGCCAATCTGCGTGTCAGCCTGCGAAAACCGCGTCCCGATCGTAATCATCCCATCCAGACCAGACTGCCGCGCGATCTCCAGTGCGGCAGGCACATCGTCAAGACGGTCCAGATGGCAGTGACTGTCGATCAGTCCTGTCATTCTGCGTCCTCGACGACAAAGCGCGGGAACAGCCCTTCTGGCTTCGGCAGAGTGCGACCACCGGGCAACGGCGTCTCAAGAGACGCAAATGTACGCTCGCTATCTTCCACACCAAGCTGCGTCAGCATCTTATCCATGGTGCCGGGCATGTAAGGCTGAAGCATCGTCGCAATACCACGGATCACATCCAGCAACACACGCAGCACATGCGTCATACGTTCCGGATCGGTCTTCTTCAGCGCCCAGGGAGCCTGACGGTCGATATACGAGTTGGCTGCACGAATGATCTTCCAGACCTCCTCAAGCGCATCCGTGATCGCCTTGCGCTCAATCTGCTCGCTCATAAGTGTCGGGAGTAACTGAACAGACGCCAGAATGGTCTGATCGTCTTCCGTCAGCGGGCCGCGCTCCGGAACGACGCCCCCAAGATTGCGTGCCACGAGGCTCAGCGTCCGCTGGCACAGATTGCCAAGGTCGTTCGCCAGTTCGACATTCGTGCGCGTAATCATGGAGCGGCGGCTGAAGTTTGAATCGCCACCAAACGGCACTTCACGCATCAGGAAGAACCGCAGCGCATCCAGACCGAACTCATCAGCCAGTGCCTTCGGGTCCAGAACATTGCCGAGAGACTTGCTCATCTTCTCGCCTTCGACCGTCCACCAGCCATGGGCAAACACGCTTTTCGGCAGTTCGATACCCGCAGCCATCAGGAACGCCGGCCAGTACACGCAATGGAATCGGGCAATTTCTTTGCCAACAATATGCAAATCAGCCGGCCAGAACTTCGCACGCGGATCATTCAGGTCCGGGTAACCCACAGCCGTGAGATAGTTGGCGAGCGCGTCGAACCAGACATACATGACGTGATCCGGATCGTTCGGAACCGGAATACCCCATTTGAAGCTGGTTCGGCTGACGGAGAGATCCTTCAGCCCCTGCTTCACGAAGCTCTCGATCTCCCGGCGTGGACCATGCGGGCCAATGAACTCGGGGTTATCTTCATACAGTTTCAGCAGACGGTCCTGAAACTCGGACAGCTTGAAGAAGTAGGACGGCTCCTTGACGCGCTCTACCGGCGCACCGGATGGAGCAACCATCGTGCCATCCGGCTTCTTGACCAGCTCATCTTCACCAATGAACGCTTCATCGCGCGTGGAATACCAGCCTTCATACGCGCCGAGATAGATGTGGCCGTTGGCCGCAACGTTTTCCCACAGAGCCGTTGCAGCAATCTTGTGGCGTTCATCCGTCGTGCGGATGAACTCATCCGTGGAGATCGCCATATCCTGCTGCATCTGACGGAAAGATGCAGAAATCTTGTCGGCATAGGCCTGCGTGTCCATGCCCTGAGCGGTCGCAGTTTGCTCGACCTTCTGGCCGTGCTCATCCGTCCCGCTGACGAACAACACGTCTTCACCATTCAGGCGATGGAAACGGGCCAGAACGTCAGCCGCAATGGACGTGTAGGCATGTCCGATATGCGGAGCGCCGTTCACGTAGAAGATCGGAGTTGTAATGGTGAAGCGCCGCGTCATGTCCACTCGTCTTGTCATGCCCGAGCCATTCACATCCCGGCAGCGCGTTCCACTGCCTGACGGATGGCCTGGGCCTTGTCCAGATTAAAACCGTCTGTCTGCCGCTTCAGTGTATCAAGTTCCGAACACTGACGGGCAGAAGAATCAGCAAGAAGCAGATCGCCACGTCGTGCAGCCGAGCGTGCACGTTCTGCTAACCCCTCGCCTAGCAAATCGCAGAGCAATGCGAAACCTTCCGTCTCCCGGGCGATCCGGTCAATGAGAGGGAGCATCTCTGCGGTCAGGGCCTTTCCGGCCAGGATTTCCGCCACAAAACCCGCAATGGCCCCATCCCGGTCCTGCGCCAGAAACAGTGCACGCCCCGGTGAACCATGTGCCCTTGCCAGCACATCCTCGGACACATCTGGCAGAATGGCCCTCATGTCCCGATCTGAAACGGGAGACAGCGCCAATGCCCGACAGCGGCTGCGGATCGTCGGAAGAAGCTTACCGGGAGACGCTGTGGTCAGCAGCAGGATGGCCCGCGGCGGAGGCTCTTCAAGGATTTTCAGAAGCGCGTTGGCCGCAAAACGGTTCAGAAACTCCGCCCCGTCGACGATAACCACACGCCAGCCGCCTTCAGTGGCCGTGTGATGCAGGAAAGACTGGACCGGCCGCACATCCGCAGCCGTAATTTCTCCGCGCAGACGCCCTTTTTTCTCATCAACCGCACGGGAAATTTCCAGAAGATCGCCATGCGTAGCGGCTGTAATACGCCGACCAGCAGGTGAGTCGGAATCTTCCCCGTTCAGAAGAAGACGCGCCAGACGAAACGCCAGCGTCGCTTTTCCGATCCCTGCAGGGCCGGAAATCAGCCAGGCATGATGAAGACGTCCCGAGGCCAAAGCGGTCCGAAAAACATTTTCAGCCTCTTCATGACCTCGGAGTTCAAACGTATGCCGAGGATCTGTCACGCGCCAGAAACACTCGCCGTCTGATCCAGACGTTGCAGCACAGCTTCAAGCAATGCACGGCTGACGGCTTCGGGCGTGCGACCGGCAGCGATACGCTTCACCCGCTCTGGCTCTGCACGGGCAATCGTCTCGAACCCCGCCATTACGCGCTGATGAAAAGCCTCAGCCTGACCTTCATAACGATCCGTCCGCCCACCCCGGCTTTCCAGACGCTCAAGCGCCTGCTCCCGAGGAAGCTCCAGCAGCAATGTCAGATCCGGCTCGCGCGCCACGAGACGCCTAGCACCCGTGATGAACTCCAGACGCTCCGCTGATGCATTCCCAACACCGTAGCCCTGATAAGCCAGCGTCGAGTCATGGAAGCGATCACAGACAACAACCGCACCACGCTCAAGAGCGGGCACAATCAGATTATCCAGATGGTCACACCGCGCCGCCATATGGGCCAGCACTTCCGCACGCCAGGAAAATTCCTCTTCCCCGAACAAAAGCAGATGACGGATGGCTTCCGCGCCCGGTGTCCCGCCCGGCTCACGGGTCAGGATCGTCTCGTAACCCCGGTCTCGAAGCGCATCCGCCAGAAGGCGCGCCTGCGTGGATTTCCCGGCGCCTTCGCCACCTTCCAGCGTGATGAACAGGCCGTTTTTAATTTGCAGGGCCATGACCAAGGCGTGCCATCGCACGTCCAACCAGTCCGAGTTTCGCAACGGACGCGCCAGCCTGAAGCGCCACACGAATATCCGCCATGCCCGGCGCTGAAATCACGATCGCCCCACAGGACTGCCCGGCGACAACCGGCGCAATCACAGGTGACGCATAATCCACTGCAATGTGAGAGCGCTGCTGCCAGCCCACCGGCATCGTCATCACGATGTCAGAACCAGCCACGAGCGGAACAGCCTTGCGCTCACCCATCCAGACCGGCGCATGATCCACAACCTGCCCCTTGCGGAACAGCGTCGCGTTCTCAAAATTCGCAAAAGCCCACGCCATCAGACGCTCGCCTTCATGAGCGCGCTCATTGCTGGATGCCGTGCCGTTGATCACAACAATGACGCGATTGCCATTGCGGTTGGAACTGGCGCAAAGACCGAACCCACCTGCATCGGTATGACCCGTCTTCAGGCCATCAGCGAGACCCTTGTCCACGAGAACGTTCCGGTTGCCCTGCTTGATCTTGTTGAACAGGAATTCGGTTTCACCGAAGAAATGATAGTACTGCGGAAAGTCGCGGATCAGATGCATGGCAACAGTCGCTACGTCATGAGCGGACATGTAATGCCCCTCAGCCGGCAGACCCGTCACGTTCATGAAGTGCGAGTTGTTCAGCCCGATCTTCGGAGCTTCCTCGTTCATCATCGCAACGAAGCGTTCTTCAGACCCCGCAATACCTTCTGCCAGCACAACGCAGGCATCATTACCGGACTGGATCACCATGCCCTGGATGAGATCCTGCACCGCGACGCTCTCGCCAAGCGGCACGAACATCTTGGAACCCTGCGTCCGCCACGCTTTCTCGCTCACCGGAAGCGCCTGATCCAGACGCAGACGTCCCGTCGCGAGCATGCCGAACACGATATAGGCCGTCATCATCTTCGTCAGGGACGACGGTGCCATGCGCTCATCAGCCGCCTTGTCCAGCAGAACGGCACCCGTGTCGAAGTCCACGATATAGGCCCAGCGCGCCACGGTATCGAACGGGCCGATCGGCGTATTGGCGGGCGTGCCAACTGGTGCTGCAGGAGCAGTAGAGGCTGTGGCAGCCGCGGCCTTCGCATGACCAGCATGGTGATGCGGGCGTGCCAGTGCACTCAGCGGCCCACCAAAAGAAGCACAGGCGGCAAACCCTGCCACACCACCGAAAAGAGAGCGTCTAGTCCGCACGTTCGTCCCCAGTCTTTCAGCCTTAGTCACGGCCGTCATTCCACAATGATCCGCGCGCCCTCTACCCCGCACGCATGGGTCCGGTCCAGTGCCGCATCGGCCTGGGCGGTATCGGTATAGGGTCCGGACCTTACACGCCAGTCCAGACCGCCCCCATCAGGGACGCGCTGAACCTCGCCGGAGCACCGCGCCGCAATACTGGCAGCAGCCCCGCGACCGGAAAACTTGCCTAACAGAACATAAAGCCCCGTTGGCCCCGGACTACCCTGCGACCACGTGACAGGCATCGGGGTAAGCGTGGAGACCGCCTGATGCCCCTCCGACGAGTCGCTTCCATAGGTCTTTGCCGCGCCACCATCGAGAGACTCTGCACGAACCTCTCCAACCGGCGCGGACTGAACATCCAGATGTGGCGCGCCGGTCAATCCTTCGACCAATGCACGACTGGCGGCTTCGCCTTCCGTCACCTCTACAGGTGTATCGGCGGTCATCCCAAGAATATCCGCAGCTTTCGGAGAGAGCGCAATAATTCGCCCGGCGCTTTCCGGACCACGACGCGTCAGCCGGATACGCACAACCCGTCCATTGATCAGATTGCGAACCGTCACAACAGCAGGAAGCTGCAAAGTCTGATGGGATCCGGTCATGCCATCCGCCGACCAAACCTCCCCATCAGACGCGAGTCTCCCTTTCAGAGGCATTTCGCGTGTGGCGAGACCGGTGGCGCGGTAATCGAACTGCTCATAGGGATAAAACCACCCCTGCGGACCCTGCCACGCGTTTCCCAGCTCGTAATGAGGGTGCGCGACAGGCACCGGCGCGTCATCCCGATGACAGGCACCAAACAGAGGCAGAAACGCCAGAAGTGGCGCGCAATTACGGAGTAACAATGCCGGTTCCCAGAAGACCTACGCCCAGTGCGTAATAATCGGATGGATTGTAACGACGGATCACGTTGAAATTGTGGTAAACCATGAAGGCCTGCGTTCCAGCACCATCCGGCTGAATGATCGCCCCTTGTACGTCTGGCCGTGAGAAACGTGCCCCATCTGCCCGGCGCACACCAAGAGACATCCATTCCGCAAGAGACTTGGTATTGGTCCGCCCGATCTGACTCTTGTCGAGCGCATTCGCCAGAGTGACTTCCTGCCCCCAGGGCTCATAGGGTTTCCAGCCGCATTTGCCCATATAGTTGGCGATGGATGCGAACACATCTGGCTGGGACGTCCAGATATTGCGCTTGCCGTCTCCATCTCCATCCGCCGCATATCGCAGATAGGCGCTTGGCATGAACTGGGCCTGCCCCATGGCTCCGGCATAGCTGCCCATCATGGCTTCAGGGGAAATGTCCCCGTCGTTCAGAATCTGGAGCGCCTTCATCAGCTCTCCCCGGAAGAACGTGGAACGACGACCATCAAAGGCCAGTGTCGCCAACGCATCCACAACCGAGAACGTACCAGTATGAGCTCCAAAGCCCGACTCGAGCCCCCAGATCCCCATGACGGCACGATCATCGCATCCAAAGCGCGCGGTCACGGGAGCCATGACATTTTCAACGCCCGCATATGTGGTGCGCCCTTTCTGGAAACGCGACTCTGGCAGAACGCGATCACGGTACTGGGCCCATGTCAGGGTAAACTCAGGCTGGTGTCGATCAAGCTTCAGAACCTTGAGGTTTGGTTCCTTCGTAAGGGACAGGGCACGCGAAACAATCGTAGACGACAGCCCCTGCGCCAACGCCTGCGTTCTCACACCAGCGAGAAACGCTCCATAATCCTGTGCTTCGGCAGAGCGTATCCCCATCGCCGCCGCTCCGGCGACCGAGGAAAAGGCGGCAAGAAGGTTACGTCTTTTAAGCACTGGACTATCAGCCCCCAGAGGGTGGTTCATTTGCAGCGCACGCTAGCAACCTGTGATGCTCCCCGCCAGCCTCCCATCCTTCTTTCCACATTCAGAAGGGTGAAACCGCAACCGTGAGATTGTCGCCAGCACGCCAACATGCGACATCAACGTTCCATGATCATGGAACATCCCCCGGCATGATAGCCATTGGCCCCGCCCTGGCGTCGCAGCCTGCCTGGCTGAAAGTCGTCAGCATCATTGTGGGGACATTCATCCTCGAGGATGTAGCGACCGTCCTGTCAGGCGTTGCAGCCCGCGCCGGACATGTCAGCATAGCATTGGCCCTTGGAGCGCTCTGGTTCGGCGTCGCTGTCGGAGATCTCGGACTGTACGGCCTCGGCGCTGCCGGAGCACGCTGGCCTTATCTTCGTCGCTTCCTGACCCTCCCCAAACAGGAACGCACGCAGGACTGGTTTTCGAAGAACGTCATCCGCATCGTGGCCATCTCACGCTTCGTGCCCGGCGCCCGCCTCCCGCTCTACACAGCCTGCGGCTTCTTCCACGCGCCTTTCGTGCGCTTTGCCCTGACAGCAGTTCTCGCTACGCTTGTGTGGACAACACTGTTGTTCCTGCTGGCCATGCGGATCGGCGGCTGGCTTCTGGCGCACCAGGGAGGCTGGCGCTGGGCCGGGCTGGCAGGATTTGTTCTGTGTATCGTTGTTGTCGGGCGTCTGATTGCCCGTATCCAGACCGTGAGCCAGTAATTGAATGTCTAAGACAGAGACCGAGCAAAATCCCCTTTCTCTTTTTGAGTTCTGGCCAGGTTCCATCTTCTACACGCCTATCGTCCTCTACTGGATCGCCATGGGCCTGAAATACCGGGATCTCAGTATTCCTACGGCTGCCAATCCGCGCATTGAAACAGGCGGACTCTGCGGTGAGAGCAAATCCTCGATCCTCGATATGGCTGGTCCCGTCGCACAGGACGCCATTGCACCCTACGCTGTTTTTGAAAGCGGCCCTGGGTCACTGGAACGCGCTCTGACAGCCATGGAGCAGTCCGGCCTCTCGTTCCCCGTCGTGGTCAAGCCAGATATCGGTTGCAATGGAACAGGCGTGAAGCTCGTCCACACTCGCGAGCAAATGGAAGAAGTCCTTCCGCAGTTCCCGGATAACGTGGCGCTCATGGTGCAGGAACTCATCGATTACCCGGTTGAAGCGGGCCTGTTCTATATCCGCCACCCGGATCAGACACAGGGCCGCATTACGTCCGTGACCTACAAGGAAGCTCCGGTTCTGACGGGTAACGGACGTTCCACCATTGAGGAACTCATCATGCGCGATCCTCGCATGAGTCAGGTTCCCCAACTGTATCTGCCCCGCCTTGCAGGCCGAGAGAAAACGGTGCTGGCCGAGGGTGAGCAACTGCCATTGGTTTTCGCTGGCAACCATTGCAAAGGGTCCGTGTTCCGAGATGGCCGCGCAGACACCACACCTGCACTGACCGCCCGCCTGGATGCCATCATGAAAGACGTTCCAGATTTCTATTTTGGTCGGGTCGATGTGAAGGTACCTTCAATCGAAGCTCTTCAGCGTGGGGAAGATCTGCGGATCATCGAGATCAATGGCGTCGGCTCTGAAGCCATTCACATCTGGGATCGCCGTACGACACTGTGGGAAGCCTATCGCGCCCAGTTTTCCCACTATCGCCAGACGTTTCTGATCGGTGCAGCCAACAAGGCCCGCGGATGGAAGACCTCTGGCGCGTTCGGAATGCTACATTCCTGGCGCAAGCAGCGTCGCCTGCTCGCGTCCTATCCGATGAACGACTGAGGGAACATCAGTTCCCGAGGTTACCACCACCGAAGATATAATTGCTGACCTGTTGCTCCAGAGACAGTTGATCGCGGGTATCCTTGATAACCCCGCCAGCAGTCAGCGCCTTCGGGTCTTTGCCTGGCTCGATCTGAAGAGCGTTATCAGACGTCATGCTGGGCGCACCGATCCCAACAGCCGTATCAACGGGCAGATGAAGACGTTCATCAACCGAGAATGCTACGTCGGCCATCTGGCTCTGCGGATCCAGGCGGATGGACTGAACACGCCCAACGGTCACTCCCGCCAGATCAACATCCGCACCCGGCTTCAGACCGTTGGCCGAATTGAACTGAGCATGCATGACAATGCTGTTCTGAACCGGGTCCTTGCGCAACTCTTTGCCGTAAACAAGAAACGCCCCGGCAACGACAAGAACAAGGCCACTTGCCAGAATGGCACCGCCGCGCCCGCTGTATCCTGACTTCATGCCGCGCCTCAACTTTCAGAAAACCGAATAGAAAAGCGAGTTAATCTGCCCCCAGAGCCCGGTCAAGGTTGCGTCCCTTCGCCCCATCAGGCAAGTGACTTCCTTTTCCGCCCATCCGTGCAGGCTCCATGACGCTTTTCCAGGCCATCATCCTCGCCATCGTTCAGGGTATTACCGAGCCCTTCCCTGTCAGCAGCCTCGGTCACGCCGTTCTGCTCCCCGGTATCCTCCATTGGAACGTGGACGAACATTCAGACATGTTCCTGCCGTTCCTGACGATGCTCCATGTCGGAACCCTCGTGGCCCTGGCGGGTGTTTTCTGGCGCGACTGGATGGCCATTCTTCGCGGGATGCTTGGTCTGCACGGTCGATACAACCAACTTGAGTCGATTCGGATCTTTGGTCTTCTCGTTATTGCGACAATTCCGGCTGTCATCTTCGGCGGCCTTTTCGAACATCGCCTCCGAGGCATATTCGGAGCCCCTCTGGCCGTCGCAGGGTTTCTGGTCCTGAACGGCCTTCTGCTTCTGGTTACCGAATGGCTCCGCAAACAACGTGGACAGGCAGATCACCGGCCGATCTCTTCCCTGTCTCCCAAGGATGCCCTGGTGATCGGGTTCTGGCAGTGCCTTGCCCTGTTCCCGGGCCTGTCACGCTCAGGCGCCACGATGAATGGCGGCCTTCTCCGTGGGCTGGATCATGGCACAGCTGCCCGCTTTTCCCTTCTCATGGCCCAGCCAGTCGTTCTGGCAGCGACGGTCAAGGAAGGGTGGCAGATGCGGCACATGACAATCTCTCATGACGTCATGTTCCAATGCGTCGTAGGTGCCTTCGCAGCCGGTATCACCGCGCTGATCTGTTCTCTCCTGATGTTGCGCTTCTTCCGCAATCATGACGAATGGGCTCTCAAGCCTTTCGGCATTTACTGCATTGTTGCCGGTCTTCTGGCAGGCGTTCTCATCGTTCTATAAACCTTTCCAGACGCCGCTTTTCCCGGCAGATTAGGGATCATGCCACTTCCGATACAATCCAGCGCATCCGCCGCCACAACTGCCCGTCGAAAGAGTCTCGAACAGATCATGTCCGAGAATGAGTCGCATGGACTGAAGCGCAGCCTCACAGCCACACAACTCATCCTTCTGGGCGTGGGATCAACAATCGGCGCTGGCATTTACGTCATGACGGGGACTGCTGCTGCGGAGTATGCTGGCCCATCCGTTCTCATTTCGTTCGTTGTCGCAGCTCTGGCCTGCCTCTTTACAGCGTTTTCTTATGGAGAACTGTCCTCCACGTTGCCTGTCTCCGGCTCAGCCTACTCCTACGCCTATATTTCAATGGGCGAAAAAGTGGCGTGGATCGTAGGATGGCTCCTGCTTCTGGAATATGGAATCTCCTGCGCTGCAGTGGCAGCCGGTCTGTCCGGTTACGCGTCGTCCCTGCTGGCCGTCTTTGGTATCCATTTACCCCAAGCCCTTACCCAAGCCACTCTTCAACCGGTTCCAGGATCGGAAGGCTCCTCCATCAGCGGAGGATGGAGGCTGGATCTGATCGGGTTAACTGCCGTCTTCCTGGTCACGGGTCTGCTCGTTCGGGGCATTGAGGAATCCGCCCGTGTCAACACGATCATCGTCTTTCTAAAAGTAGGTGTTCTTGCTTTGTTCGTGGCATTTGGCATTCATGCCATTCATCCCGCAAACTGGCATCCCTTCATCCCAGCCAATCAGGGGGGCTTCCACTACGGCGTCAAAGGTATTTTCCGGGCCGCCTCAGTCATCTTTTTCGCCTATGTCGGCTTTGAGGCCGTCTCCACAGCATCAGCCGAGGCCAAAAACCCGACCCGGGACGTCCCGGTCGGGATTATTGGAAGCCTGCTGATCTGCACCGTCGTGTATATGATCGTTGCCGAAGTATTGCTTGGCATTGTTCCTTATCGCGAACTGGACGTACCGGACCCGCTGGCTATTGCCGTGAAAGCCATGAACACGCCGTGGCTGGCCATCTTCATCAATGTCGGCGCAACAATAGGTCTCTGCTCGGTTCTGATGGGGCTTATGTATGCCCAGTCCCGCGTCTTGCTGACCATGAGCCGTGATGGCCTCATCCCTGCCCTGTTTGGCAAGGTTCACACACGGTTTCGCACCCCATGGCTTGGCACCATCGTTCTCGGCCTGGTTGTGGCTTTCATGACTGCCACCCTGCCCATCGACATCATCAGCGATCTGGTCTCCATCGGAACAGCTGCCGCTTTCGGCATCGTCTGCTTCACAGTCATCTGGCAGCGAAACACGCGGCCAGACATTCAAAGACCCTTCAGCGTTCCCTTGGGCGGGTTTCGTATTCGTGGTTTCTGGGTTGGTATAACGCCCCTTCTAGGCATTATTTTCTGTCTGCTCATGACCATCCCCCTCGTCACAGATATGATCCATGCAGTGGCCAGCGGTAACCCTGTCCCTCTGCTCCTTCTTACAGGATATGTAGTGCTGGGTGTCATGACGTATGTTCTCTACGGACGCCACAACTCTACGATGGCGCCGTAAATCCTGCCTGACGGATAAAGACGTTACAGACCGACTTCTTTATCCGCGTCACCATAGCGCTGCACGCAACAAGCGGGGTAAATAAAAAAAAGCCACCGGGTTACGGCGGCTTTTACTTTTACGCGCCGGGCGTACCAGGTCCCATATAACTGCCTGGCGGCGGCCGATCGATCTTGGGAGAGAGCAATTCGCTGGGCCATGCGTCCTCTCCCGGTCTCGGGGGCATCATCGCAAAACGCGCACGAGGCAATGCCTCAGGACATTCTTGCCGAATACGAGCAATGATCTTCTCCCGGATGTCACAGCGCAGATCCCAGCTCTGCAACGCATTCCGAGCACTGGCAATGATACGGATAGACATGACCTGAGCATTGCAATCTGCCACCTGCACATCAAAAACCTTACCATTCCAAAGCGGGCATGTGCGGATGATTTCGTTCAACATCTCCCGCACCTTGTCCATCGGCGCTTCATAATCCAGCCAGAGGAACACTACGCCGATGATCGCCGCGGAATTATGCGTCCAGTTTTCGAACTGGTTTTCCAGAAAGTAGGAAATCGGGACGATATGTCGGCGCCAGTCCCACACCCGAAGGACAACATAAGTCGCATTGATTTCCTCAACCCAGCACCAGTCCCCGTTGATGATGACAAGATCTTCCATACGAATTGGCTGTGTCACTGCAATCTGCACGCCCGCAATCAGATTGGTCAGCAGACCACGTGCAGACAGACCAACGATCAGGGACGCGGCACCGGCGGAGGCAAAAAGCGAAACACCATATTGCTTGACGGACGGAAAAAGCATCAGCGCGGACGCCACCGTCACGATACCCACCATAATTTCCGTCAAGCGCCTTAAAACGCGAATCTGCGTCTGGTGCGTGCGGATCATGATGTCGTCAGTCTGTTCTCGTGACGACAAACGATTGAGGTATGCCTCCGTCATGATCCGGAACACGATAATGGCCGAAAAGCCAAAGGTCAGAACCAGCAGGAACAGGAAAAACAGCTTGAGATCCTGCTCCGTCTCATAAGAAAACCCAGTGGCAGCCGGGAGTGCGCCCAGCATGGCAAGCAGCGCAACCATGATCCGTGTTGGACGACGAAGAGCCGCAACAATTTTTCGGATCAGCGCTGCACTACGGGAACCAGGAATACGCAGCGTCAAGGACGTGACGAGGTTTCCGCAATAGAAAGCGAGAATACCCACGACCGCGAGCATCAGAACGGAGACGACAGGTGCCGGGAGCCAGGTAAAGTAGGATCGAACGGCAAACAGCGTGCTGACGAAATGCTGCGTCACTAGGCGGAAAACTCCTTAACAAGAGATCTGGAGAAAAGCAGAAAGCAGGCCAGCCATAACAGATATGACCAGTGTAAAAAATGCAGTGACCAAAATCCTGCATTTTCCTCTGGATAACGTGTTGACACTCAATCAGATCCCCCTTAAAAACCCGCCTCAACGCCGGGGCATCCCGGTGGGATGGCGGTGTAGCTCAGCGGTAGAGCAGGGGAATCATAATCCCTTGGTCGGCGGTTCAAATCCGTCCACCGCTACCATCCTTCTTTCCTAAAAAATTATAAAAATCTTTCAGGTATCTGATCTGAAAGCATTTTTGTATTCTGACGGCATGATCAAGAAACCTCTTGCCGTCGTCACTATGGTTTACAATGAGCCAGAACATCTTCTGATCTGGCGCAGACATTACGGCGCGCAGGTTGGTGAACAGTCCTGCTACGTTATCGACCACGGCTCAGATGACGGATCGACAGATGCTCTCGGGCAGATCAATCGGGCCCGAATTCCCCGCTCTCCGCAGGATGATGAGCGCAGAACAAGATCCATTGGGAAGTTCTGCGAGAGTTTGCTCGAGTGGTACGACAGCGTCATCTACGTCGATGTTGATGAACTCCTTCTCCCTGACCCAGACATCTTTCCGTCCCTCACACATTTTGCCCAAGCGAATACGCGGCCAGTCGTAACGGCCACAGGCCTGGACGTCATTCATCTGCCGGAAAGCGAAGCTCCGCTGGATTATACGCGCCTCGTCTCTGTCCAGCGCCAGCATGTGCGATTTTCAAGCGCCATGTGCAAACCCGTCCTGATCCGTGCCGCCATCACATGGGCGCCTGGCTCTCATTGCTGTGCAGAAATTGCTCCCGAAATGGGCGCCCCGCTTTTTCTCTTCCATCTTCGTTATGCAGATCTGTCTTCTGGTCTGCGCCGACTAGAGCGGACACGAACGCAGCCCTGGTGCTCCAACGACGTTGGGCAACATCAGCGAATCAACGATCAAGACTGGGAAAACATGCTCCGCGGCATGGCGGCTCTTCCCGTAGTGGAAGCCACTTTCGATCAGAACGATCAGCGTCTGCATAACTGGCGGCATGCTGTCGAGAACAGCGCCACGTCTCGAACGCATGATCGCTACAGACTGGATTTACACCTGAACGGAACAGAACTCTGGCGCCTGCCAGAACGGTTTATTGGCCGGATATAAAAAAACCGGCCCTTCACAGGGCCGGTTTCAGAACTGTTACTCCGCTTCAGCCGGAGCTTCTTCCGAACGGGAAGACTCGATCGAAGGCTGATCATCGCCCTCGTCCTGCCCGTGTTCGTCACCGCCACGTTCGCCACGCGATTCACGGCGCTCTTCATAAGCCCGCTGGCGCTGCATCTGACGCTCATTGCGCTCTTGCTGGCTCTGCTGAGCAGCCTGGTTCATGGCATTCAGAATACGGAAATAATGCTCTGCATGCTGGAAATAGGCTTCCGCAAGGATGCGATCCCCCGTTCCTGTCGCATCCCGGCCAAGCTGGAGATACTTTTCGAAGAGCTGCTGGGCAGTTCCACGAATTCTGAGGTCCGGGCCATTGCTGTCAAACACATGGTTGCGGTTCAGAGGGGTCTGGGAATTGCTACTGCGTGGTGTCCCGCCGCCAGCACGATGATGCCGGCCTCTTATACGCTTCATATTCATCGACCCGTGATGCACTTTCCTGATGGCGTGCCCCACTTCTGCCCGTGCAGAAGGATGCGTCCGCCGCTGCCGAAAAGACGTCTGTCTATCTCGCTGTGGCTGGACACTGGCCAGCCTCTCATCCGCTGCCGGCTACTGAAAGACGGTCAACAGGAGCAACTGCATAAGGAAAAAACCGCCATTGCGGCTTCTACGACAGAATGCAGTTTCCTGTTCATATCAACTCTCAAGCTCTAAGCCAACGTCTTTCCTGAGTTTTCTGACCACTGAAGAACAAGAGCCCGTGCAATTCCACCTAGATCGTTTTGCCGCGCAACCTCCCGTAGTCCGTTAGCGCGACCGATTTCTGAGACGGCATCAATTTGGCCCAACCCCATTTCCAGAATAGCGTGACCGCCCGGCACCAGAAGTGACGGAAGTGCCCGACAGAGCAGACGATAAGCATCCAAGCCATCCTGCCCCCCATCCAGCGCCCGTTCTGGCTCATATTGAGAGACTTCCGGCATAAGGTCAGGCACATCTGCACTCTCAATATAAGGAGGGTTGGAAATCACCACATCGAACTTTCCGGCCAGAGCGGAATCCCAGTTTCCCGCCAGAAAACAGCTTCGGTCCTGCAATCCGTTCCGGCCAGCATTCCTGCGAGCAAGCGCTGCCGCTCCTGCGGAGAGATCCACCCCCACACCCCAGGCCTGCGGGTATTCTGACAAAGCAGAAAGAAGCAAACAGCCTGTGCCAGTTCCAAGATCCAGCATCCTGAGAGACGCCGCACGATCCGGCCGCACGGCCAGAAGCGCTTCAATCAAGGCTTCACTATCCCCCCGAGGAATCAGCGTGTCGGGTGTCGTATGGAAATCCAGCGTCCAGAACCCTGTTTCCCCGACAATAAATGCCAGAGGCTCCCGTGCCGCACGCCGCGTAACAGCGTCTTCAAACCGAGTCGCATCAGCTTCCGAAACAGTTGTCAGGGAAAACAGTCCCGCTGGATCACGACCTGTCACCCACCCCAATAAAAGCCTCGCTTCCCGTCGCGGATCTTCCAACCCGGCCCTTTGCAGAACCTCTGTTGCCTGTCGAAGAAGAACATCTTTTGCAGTCATCTTGCCCGAGAACCTGCTATACCTGTCATCATGAAGTCCAAACGTGCATTCTTATTCTCAGCCCTTCTTTTGGGATGCGCCTTGCATACGGCTCAGGCCCAGTCAGAACTGCCCGGTACCTTCACCGTGACAGATGAGCGCGCTTCAGAAGAAATATCCGAAGTGTCCCGTCTTTACCTTGACGGTAACCTTGTGGCGACCTTCCGGCTGGGGCTGTCCAAATCCCGCGAAACCCGCACTATTCCCCTGCCCGCTGGACGATATGACGTTGATTACGCGCTCTGCGGCGAAATCACCATCATGCATAACGGTCATCAGGAAACGCATCAGGTCAGCAGCGAAGGACAGCTCCATCATCCGGAAGGCCATACTCTGGATGCCGTCGGAAGTAACAACTTCACTGATTTCTTCCTTGTGGATTACAACGACCCCTCTGTTGCAACCCACCGACATGGACGCGCTGCTGTCTGCGCTACGCCGAGTTCCTGACTCTTTAAAAGCCTTCAGCTGCAAGAAGCTCTGTCTGCTCCTCACGCGTCAGAGCATCAATAATCTCATCAAACTCGCCTGCCATGATGCGCTCGATCTTGTAGAGGGTCAGGTTAATCCGATGATCCGTCACACGTCCCTGCGGAAAATTGTAGGTCCGGATGCGTTCTGAACGATCACCCGTTCCCACCTGAGACTTACGATCTGCGGCACGCGACTCATGCGCTGCGGATCGTTGACGCTCATAAAGACGTGCCCGAAGAATCTTCATGGCCTTGGCACGGTTCTTATGTTGGCTCTTCTCTTCCTGCATCGCCACGACAACACCAGTCGGGATATGCGTAATCCGAACGGCACTTTCGGTCTTGTTAACGTGCTGTCCGCCCGCACCAGACGCGCGATAAACGTCGATCCGCAGATCGTCGTCATTGATCGTCACGTCCACTTCTTCCGCTTCTGGCAGAACAGCAACAGTCACCGTCGATGTATGGATACGGCCCTGACTTTCTGTGGCCGGAACGCGCTGAACACGATGAACGCCTGATTCATACTTGAGACGGGCAAAGACGGAACGGCCGGAAATCGTCGCCATGCCTTCCTTCAGACCCGCGACTTCGCTCTCGGCATATTCCATGACTTCGAACCGCCAGCCATTCTGCTCGGAAAACCGACGATAGGCATCGAAAAGTTCGGCCGCAAAAAGCCCGGCTTCGTCACCACCCGCCGCCGGACGGATTTCCAGAATGGCGCTACGCTCATCAGCAGCATCTTTGGGCAGAAGCGCAATCCGTAGATTGTGCTCCAACTCAGGAATTTGCGCTTCTATCTCTTCAAGCTCGACCTGAGCGAGTTCCTTCATTTCAGGATCAGCAAGAAGAGCCTGGGCCCCTTCCCGCTGCCTCTCGGCAGCCTGCCAGGCCTGAATGGACACGACGACAGGTTCAAGCTCCGCATATTCGCGCGAAAGACGAGTGAACTCTTCTCCGCCCATTTCGCCAGACGACATCAGAGCCTGAATTTCTTCCGAGCGGGCAACAATCCGCTCCAGCCTGTCATCAAATGCCACGTCTCAGGCGCCTTTCAGAGCCTGTACGAGGTCGGATATGGCCACTTCCTGCTGCTCGCGGGCACCAAGGTCCCGAAGCTGTACGACGCCACGCGCAAGTTCTTCATCGCCAAGAACAACCGCATGAGACGCACCGGACTTTACGACGCGCTCCATACGCTTTTTCATGTTGCCACGCGTCTCGATCTCCGCACGTAAACCGGCTTCACGAAGAGCACGTGCAATGGCCGCCCCCTTGAGAACCGCTTCATCGCCCATGGGAACGATTGCAATACCAGCCGCAATGGAAGGCATCTCTTCCAGCAGAAGCGCGAGACGCTCAATACCGCCAGCCCAGCCAATTGCCGGAATGGCAGGGCCGCCCATCTGCTCGACCAGACCTTCATAACGCCCGCCAGCCAGAACAGTACCCTGCGCACCCAGCTTGGTTGTCACAAACTCGAAAGCCGTGTGGCTGTAGTAATCAAGGCCACGTACGATCCGCGGGTTCTCAACAAACTCCACGCCAAAGGCCGTCAGGTAAGACCGCAGATCATCCCAGAACTTGCGGGACTCATCGTTCAGATAGTCTGCAAACGCCGGGGCATCCGCCAGAAGAGCCCGATCCTGCTCGGATTTGCTATCCAGAATACGCAGAGGATTTACCTCAAGACGCACCCGGCTCTCTTCCGAAAGAGCATCAGCATGCTGGCGGAAATAAGCGACCAGCGCCTCACGCCATGCCTGACGGGACGCAATATCACCCAGCGTATTCAGTTCCAGAACAACATGCTCGGACAGACCAAGAGCCTTAAGGATGTCGTAAGCCATCGTGATGACTTCAGCATCCCGCAGCGGCCCTTCGGCACCCAGCAGTTCCGCACCAATCTGGTGGAACTGGCGATACCGCCCCTTCTGAGGACGTTCATAACGGAACATCGGCCCGTGATAGAACGCCTTCTGAGGCAGGGACTGGGTGAGGCCATTTGTCACGAGCGCACGGCAGATGGAGGCCGTGTTCTCGGGACGCAGCGTAATGCTCTCGCCACCCCGATCCTCAAACGTGTACATCTCCTTGGACACGACATCAGATGTCTCACCGAGCGTACGGGAGAAAACCCGCGTGTCTTCGAAGATTGGCGTGCTCCATTCCTCAAACCCATAGGTTTCAAGAACCGAACGCGCCGTTTCCACCACATGGTGGTGACGGCGCATGATGTCGCCGATGAGGTCGTGTGTGCCGCGGGGCAGTTGCAGTCCTGACATCAGTGGCTCGCCGGGTCCATCTGCTTGGCGGCTTCAGCAGCGGCAGCAGCTTCGGTCTGAGCCTTGTCCGCTTCGATAGCGGCAACTTTGGTTTCCACCAGATCCACAATGTGCTCGATCATGTCTTCGGCTGGCATCGTGTGATCCTGACGACCAGCGGAATAAACCATGTGGCGGCCAGAGCCACCACCGGTCACACCGATATCAGTCATGAGAGCTTCACCCGGACCATTCACAACGCATCCGATGATGGAGAGCGTCAGCGGCGTCTTGATATGCTGCAGGCGATCTTCAAGCGTCTGAACCGTCTCGACCACATTGAAACCCTGACGCGCACAGGACGGGCAGGAAATGATCTTCACACCGCGATGACGCAGACCCAGGGACTTGAGGATGTCCCAGCCCACCAGCACTTCCTCTTCCGGAGGAGCCGAAAGCGAAACACGCATCGTGTCACCCACGCCCGCCCAGAGCAGATTGCCCAGACCGATGGAAGACTTCACCGTACCGGCACGCTTGGAACCAGCTTCAGTGATGCCAATGTGCAGCGGATGGTCACAGCAGTCTGCAAGCTGCTGATAGGCTGCAACCGCCATGAACACGTCAGACGCCTTCACGCTGATCTTGAACTCATGAAAATCATGGTCCTGAAGGATCTTGGCGTGTTCCAGAGCACTTTCAACCAGTGCTTCCGGGTTAGGCTCACCGTACTTTTCCAGAAGGTGCTTTTCCAGAGAACCGGCATTCACGCCGATACGGATGGAACAGCCGTAATCCTTGGCGGCGTTCACAACTTCACGAACACGCTCGGCACTACCGATATTACCCGGATTGATACGCAGACAGGCCGCGCCGGCCTTCGCAGCTTCGATAGCGCGCTTGTAGTGGAAGTGAATGTCCGCAACGATCGGCACGTTCACTTCGTGCACGATCTCCTTCAGGGCTTCCGTGCTAGCTTCATCCGGGCAGGACACGCGAACAATATCTACACCTGCCAGTTCGGCCAGACGGATCTGGTCGATCGTCGCCTGCGCGTCGGATGTCAGGGTGTTGGTCATAGTCTGCACGGAGATCGGCGCATCACCACCGACCGCAACCTTGCCGACATGAATCTGGCGCGACTTGCGACGCTCGATGTGCTGATAGGGGCGGTAGCTGCTCATGATTTACCTCTTCGTGCCCGGACAAACCGGGTCCTGTGGGTCAGGGGCTTGGCCCCTGTTTAATGCGATGGAGACGATTGATCCAGTTGCCGGGCATTCAGATCGTCAGCAGAAAATTCTGCGGAAGGCTTTGCAGGCGCTTTTGCCCGATGCGGTACAGGTTTCACAACAGATGCAGGACTATCCTGCGATCCATCAACCGCCTCAGGAACAGCAGACGGATTTGACGACTCAGACGCAGGTTGCGCAGGCAAGGCAACGCCATTGCCAAATGCCCCAGACTTGATGGCTTCTGCCGTAACCTCGACGTTCCGGCGAACCTCACCCTGGCGCCCAAGAGGCGCACTGGTCGTACCATCCGTTGAAAGAACCACGCCTCCGGCATTGCCAAATGACATTCGGAAAGGAGCACCTGCCGCGTCGCCCTGCCAGCTTTCTCCGGCTTTGAGAACACGCGAGACAAGAACATGACCGTCCTTATCCTTGACCTGCATCCAGACAGGAGCAAGCAGACGCACAACAACTGATCCGACAGGCACAGCCGGAGCGGGAGTTTCTGCTGGCGCATTCGTGGCAGGACCGAACTGGTCTCCGGCGTTCTGATCTGCATCTTCAGAACCGGCCTCAGCTTCTGCCGTAACGGCAGGAGCGGGCTTGACCTGAGACGCCGGAGGAACAGCCTGCGGCAAAGCCTGTGCAGACGGCGCCTCAACAGGTGGCGTCATGGCGGGCGCTACAGACTGCGAAACATGCGGTTCCGGCGTAGGCGCACGTCCCGGCATGACCGATGCAACCTGCGGAGAGGTCGTTGCGGGCGTTGCAGCGCCTGACATCAACTCCGCAACAGCCGGAACCCGGCGATCAGCCGGGCTTTCATGCGAGGCAAACCGATACCACCCCGCATAGGCGGCAACGACAACAACAAGTCCTGCCCCAACCAGAAGCCCGACTGGCAGGCCGCGCTCTCCCTCCGGTTGAGGAAAAACAAGATCCGTCTTGCGGTTAACAACACCGCGATATTCCTGACGGAAGCGTGCAACCAGACCATCAGCATCCAGTTGCATGGCATGAGCATATGTCCGCAGGAAACCTACGGCATAGGCAACACCCGGCAGGGACGACAGATCATCCGCCTCCAGCGCAACCAGAAGACGGCTCCGGATTCGTAGCCACTGAGCCACATCCTCAATCTGCCACCCCAACTCCTCCCGACGCGTACGCAGGATCGTTCCAACACTCGGCTGGTCTGAGCGAAGCGGCATCGTGCGGATATCGGAAGGAGGGGACATGGCTGAATAACCTGATCAGGCGGGAGCGTGAACGCGGTCTTCCCGCTTTGCAATGGCTTCCACAGCCTGCTCCACGAGCGTAGCGATGATTTCGGACACCGGACGGATCTCCTTGACCATACCGACAGACTGGCCAGCCATGACAGACCCGTTATCGACGTCACCATCCATCACGGCGCGACGCAGCGCACCAGCCCAGAAATGCTCGATGGAAAGCTGAGCATCTTCTTTGCTCACATCGCCATTCTGGAACTTCCGGATCGTTTCTGCCTGATGCTTCAGGAAGCCACGGCTACCCGCATTGGCAAGACCACGTACCGGAATGACCGGGAACTGCTCATCAAGCTGTACAGATGTCACGGCATCACGGGCATTGGCTCGCAGGAACGCCTTCTTGAAGTTCTCGTGTGCGATGCTCTCCTGGGACGCCGCGAAGATCGTTCCAAGCTGTGCACCGGAAGCGCCCTGCTCAAGATAGGACACGATGGCATCGCCACGACCCAGACCACCTGCCACAAAGACAGGAACGTCCTTGATGTGCGGCAGGATTTCCTGCGCCAGGACCGTCAGGGAAACCGGACCAACATGGCCACCTGCTTCCGATCCTTCAATAATGAGTGCTTCAATACCCAGCTTCACCAGACGCTTGCCCAAAGCCAGTGCAGGCGCAAAACCAATCGCACGCGCTCCGCCATCGCGGACACGTTTGATGATGGCGCTCGTTGGCACACCACCAGCCAGAACGACATGAGACACATTATGTGCAAGACACACGTCCACAAGCTGCTCAAGTGCCGGATGCATGGTAATGAGGTTCACACCAAACGGGCGCTTCGTCAGAGCCTGCGTGGCAACGATTTCTTCCTCAAGGCGCTCCGGCGTCATCGCGCCGCACGCAATCACACCAAAGCCGCCAGCATTGGAAATGGCGGAGACAAGATTGCGCTCGCTCACCCAGGACATCGCGCCGCCAAGAATGGCGACTTCGCTACCCAGGAAGTCACATCCCGGCTTCCAGAGGCGGTTCAGGGTTTCGCGGGCGTCCGTCATTGCACTCACGTAGAGGGTTCCTCTTTCTTATCCAGCCCGTACGCGGTGTGCAGTGCACGCATCGCAAGCTCTTTGTATTCCGAATCAATCAGGACGGAGATCTTGATTTCGCTCGTGGAAATCACCTGCACGTTGATTCCGCGCTCCGCCAGAGTACCGAACATGGTCGCAGCAAGTCCGGCATTGGAGCGCATACCAACACCAACAACACTGATCTTCACAACGTTGTGAGATGTCTCAAGCTCACCATACTGGATATCGGCATGAGCCTTTTCCAGAACCGCACGAGCCGCAGCTTCATCACTTTTGCCGACCGTAAAGGTCATGTTCGTCATGCGGTCAACGCCCGTGCTCTGCACGATCATATCCACATTGATATTTGCCGCAGCCAGAGGTCCGAAGATGGCCGCCGCGATGCCCGGACGGTCCGGAATACGCCGGACGGAGAGCTTTGCTTCATCATGCGAGCTGGCAATACCCGCAACCAGTTCCTTCTCCACGATCTCGTCCTCATCCACCACAATCGACCCACTGTCATCATCCGTTTCGGAAAATGACGACAGCACACGCACACGAACTCCCTCACGCATCGCAAGCCCGACACTCCGGGTCTGAAGAACCTTGGCACCTACGGAAGCAAGCTCAAGCATCTCTTCATATGTGATGCGATCCAGCTTCCGCGCACGCTTCACGATACGCGGGTCCGTCGTATAAATTCCATCAACATCCGTATAGATGTCGCATTGATCCGCATGGATCGCAGCGGCAATGGCTACAGCAGATGTGTCTGATCCGCCACGCCCAAGTGTGGCAATCCGGTGATCCGGACCAACACCCTGAAATCCAGCGATAACCGGCACAACACCTTTATCAAGGCATTTCAGCAGTTCAGTACCGTCAACACCGTCAATGGATGCTTTCCCGTGCGCGTCATCTGTCACAAGCGGGATCTGCCAGCCCTGAAAAGAGCGTGACGGAACGCCGATAGCCTGTAGCGCAATAGCCACAAGACCACTCGTGACCTGCTCACCGGATGCCACGACAGCATCATATTCCTTCGGGTCCGCCAGCGGGTCCAGTTCGGCACAGTATCCAACCATCTGATTGGTCACACCCGCCATGGCCGACACAACAACAGCCACACGGCGCCCAAGCGCATGCTCGGCCTTGACTCGCTGCGCAACGATCCGGATGCGTTCAATTGTTCCGACGGACGTACCGCCGAATTTCATGACAATCGTTTTCCGTTTCCCGCTATCCACAGACGTGGAAAGAGTATCGGCACGACCCGAAACCTGGTCGTGAACGGGAGTATCGGACATGGACATCGCGGATAAGGCTCCAGTACGTGTCTGGCGTTGCGCGCTCGGGTCTGGCATCGGATACGGCACAAAACAGATTTGCCGGCCGGTCTTCTGAACAGACTCTGCCGGTCCACATACTCGTCTCGCCACGCCGCGTCCAGCCGACGGCATCATGCGGGCACACAGAAGGACAGTTCTGATGGCCTCAGAAACCGTTTCCGGAAGCACCTCACATCGCTCTTCCGTTTCCGATTCCGAAATCGCCCATTTCAGTGCGCTGGCCAAGGACTGGTGGAATCCGCGCGGCCCGATGGCCCCTCTTCACGCCATGAACCCCCTGCGGACGGACTGGGTCGCCTCCCGAACGACCTCT
Organism: Gluconobacter sp. NFX36; assembly: GCF_049887835.1. Lineage (NCBI taxonomy): Bacteria > Pseudomonadati > Pseudomonadota > Alphaproteobacteria > Acetobacterales > Acetobacteraceae > Gluconobacter > Gluconobacter sp. NFX36. Next base: position 101,963 of record NZ_JAGEKJ010000003.1, read on the forward strand.
CTCAAGCCATCCGAAGGAAAACGCCTTTCGCTACTGGATATCGGCTGCGGCGCAGGCCTCGCCAGCGAAGCCTTTGCAAAACTGGGGTTCGAGACGCTCGGCCTTGATGCAAGCCCGGACGGGATCGAAGCAGCACTCGCGCATCAGGCTAACTACCCACTGCCACCGAGTGCCGCCCCCCTGACCTATCGCAATGGCAGCGCAGAAGATCTGGTCGAGGAAGGCGTAGAATTCGACGTCGTGTCAGCTCTGGAAGTCATCGAGCACGTCAACGATCCGCAGGACTTTCTGCACATGCTTGCAGCCCTGACCCGTCCGGGAGGCATGGTTGCCGTCTCCACAATGAGCCGCACACCGCGCTCATTCGCCATGGCAAAGCTAGGCGCGGAATACATTTTGCGGATGCTGCCCGTCGGCACACATGACTGGAAGAAATTCATCAAACCGGAAGAACTGGCAGCCATGGCCCGGAACGCCGGCCTGCGCATGACCGATATTGCCGGCATGAGCTACCTGCCCCCGCGCTGGCGCACGACCCGCGACACCGGCGTGAACTACATCGCGATGTTCACGAAGGGCTGAAACAAAAAAGGCGCTCCGGAGAGCGCCTTTTTCATGGAAGGTCAGACCTGCGTATTCATGAACGCAAACGTCGTCGGGCTACCGACAGGCGTAAAGTTCTCAGTAAACGCAAGCTGTCCGGTGTTCTTGTCCACCTTGAAGGACGTCACCGCATCCGAGCGCTGGTTAGCGCAGAACAGGAACGTTCCTGACGGATCGAACATCATGGCACGGCCATAATCGGCATGCATCCAGACTTCATCCTGCAAGGACAGCGTTCCATCTGCCGCAATCGCGAACACAGCCAGCGAATCGCCCAGACGGTTGGAGGCATAGACATACTTGCCACTGGCCGAGATCAGAATTTCCGCAGCCAGCGTCGAGCCACGGAAATGCGGCGTGACCGTGCTGACGGTCTGGATGTTCGTAATGGCACCCGTCAGCGGATCGAAGCTGGAGACCACGATCTTCGAATTCTGCTCGCACAGATTATACATGATGCGCCCCGAGTGATTGAACTCGAAGTGACGCGGCGCAGAACCGGGCTCCATGTCGTAATACGGCGTCTTGGCCGGAATCAGCTTTCCAGTCGTCAGGTTCAGCGTCCAGACATAGACCCGATCCAGCCCAGCATCATCCGCGATCACAAACCGACCACTCGGATCAGAGCGGATCATGTGCGGATGTGAACCGGAGTGATCTGAAACAGCGAAGTTGCCCTGCGGATTGTCGGCTGCACGCTCGGGCTGACGCGGACCAGTGTTATGAACGACGTCCGTTGCCTCTCCCAGAGAACCATCGCTCCGGATCGGCAGAACGGCCACACAGCCTCCCATGTAGTTCGCCACCAGAACATAACGGCCTGAGTGGTGCACACTCAGATGCGCCGGAACGGCCCCGCCGGAACTGACTACGTTCAGCTTGCGCAGGGAGCCAGTCTTCTGATCCACGGCAAATGCCGTAACAGACCCATGCCCATCCTTGTTATAATCATCAATCTCGCTGAGAGCGTATAGGAAATGATTATCCGCAGACAGCGTGATGAACGAAGGACTGGCAATATCGGTATAAGTCGTGATCGGCGTCAGAACGCCGGATTCACGATCCATTTCGAATACAGCAATTCCCTGCCCGTTTCCTGCTCCACCAGGCGGAGCATGCTTGGTGTATCCGCCGACGAAACAGACCGTCTTGGAAACAGGCTTCGGCGGCGGTGGCGGAACGGGAATGACTGTGGGCTCGTCCGCCGCATGAGACGTTCCTGCAACACCGGTTGCAACGGCACCAGCAGCAAGTCCAAGCGCAAAATCGCGACGGGAAACGGGGTGGGACATAATGGTTCCACGGTCCTTTCAGTTTGGCAGATGCCAAGGCCACATCGGACCTGCGCATTCCTGAAAGACCATATCAGAAGGATACGGTCTGCCATGATAGTTTCTCAGTGAGGCTGCGGAGGCATCTTGCACTGCGCGCCAAAGGCGCCACCGGTATACCGGGTCCAGGTCTCGGTTTTCCCCAACAGAGGCATTCCCAGAACATAGCCCCGCAGCTTCAGGACATTCGGCTCCGAAAGCCAGATGTAGGCCTGATAAACACGTCCGCTCCGTGGATCAAGAATGTGGCCACCCCATTTGTGGTCTTCAACTGGTACAAAGTCTGTCAACATCCATAAGCCGCACTCAGCTCGACCCCAGGTGTCTTTCGGCATTTCCCCATCATAGTCCATGCCAACCAGCTTGCCACACAGGGCATTCCCGTTGCTTCCACAGTGTTCGATCGAGAAGACACCATCCTTCCCCCCGGACAACCAAAGACCCAGTTCAGAAGGACCGGCAGCCGAAGAAACATCAGCGGTTGCCGCGGCCCGCCCCATTGAAGGAGACAGACACGCCAGCAGACCCGACAGGATCAATCCCCACCGCACTCAGACACCGCCAAGCAGGGAATCAAGCCGCCCGGCTCGATCCAGCGCCACAATATCATCGCACCCGCCGAGAGACGTTCCGTTCACGAAGACCTGCGGAACAGTCCGGCGTCCCGACCGCGCAATAGCCTCCTCCCGCTCCGGCGTTCCATGGGGCGCATTGATCTCCTGGAAACCTACACCCTTCGATCTGAGGAGATCGACAGCATGAACACAGTATGGGCATCCCGGCTGCGTGAAAATTTCAATTTTTGACATATGGTTTTTACTCCTCGGGATACGGAACATCCCGTTCATCGCCCTTGCCGGTCCGGGCTGCAACGAGAATATCCACCGATAATGCTCCCGCCTTCAAGAGTGCATCCGCGCAGACCGATGCCGTCGCTCCTGTTGTCAGCACATCGTCCACCAATAGAACGGCCTGCCCTACAATTCGTTTTTCACGCTCTGGCCGAACAACAATCGTATCTGCAATTTCAGCATAACGTTCTTTTGGAGAAAGCCGAGCAAGCGCTCTGGTTGCCCGCCTGCGCTCAAGCCCATCCAGCAAAGCAGGAACCTTATTGCGACACGCCAATCCATGAGCGAGAAGCGCAGCCTGATTGTAACGACGCCTCCACAGTTTCCCCCGGTACATCGGCACAGGCACCAATACTGTTGCCTGCTCCAGCAAGACTTTTCCGGCCCTTCCCATTTCCTGGGAAAGAACGGCTGCATTTTCCGTTCTGTCAAAATATTTCAGAGGAAGGATCATCCGCCGCGACCAATCATCATAAACAAAGGCCGCGCGCGCCTGACGCCAGACGGGAGGCTTCAATTGACAGGAAACGCAGATTCTTCTGGCACCCCCATAAGTTTCATTGATCAGTGGTGTCCCGCACCGGTCACAGCAGGGGGAAATAATGCGCCGGGCGGAGGAGAAACAGTCAGAGCAGAATGCTCCCTCTGTCAGGACATCGGCCCCACACCCGGAACAGACTGGCGGAAGCGCCAAATCAAGAAGTGTCCGGCAACAGCGAGAAAAAAACGGCGGCAGTATGCTTAGCAATCAGGACTGCACCAGCTTTAGCGTCACCCGCGAAGCGTCAATCAGAACCTTACCCTCGTTCTGAAAATTGACGGTCACGCGCTCCGCAATTGCAGACTGAACCTGACCCCAACCCCATTCCGGATAGTCAGGATGCTGCACGATCTGGCCGGGCTCTAGAAAAGACTGAAATGGCATGGACATCTCGTTGTCCATGCCATGAAAAGACCCTCAGTGCCCAGCGTTTTCACCAGAAAAGTCCGGTGCCATGAGGCCTGAAGCGTCAAGCTGAAGCGCCAGAGCCTGCTTCAGACGGTCAAGTCCTGCAGAGGTCAGGGCTTCTGCCCGAGCCACCAGAACCGCCTGGGTATTGGACGCACGCAAGAGCCACCATCCGTCCTCTGTATTGACGCGCACACCATCGATTTCAGAGACGTCAGCGCCTTCACTCCGAAGGCGCTTTGCAACCTCAGCTATCACGTCAAATTTTCGCGTATCGGCGCAATCAAAACGCAGCTCAGGCGTACTGACTGTTTCTGGCAATGCACGTCGAACCTGTGAAAGCGGCTGCCCCAGTCGAGAGACAATCCCTATAAACCGTACCGCCGCATAAAGTGCATCATCGAAGCCATACCACTTGTCGGCAAAGAAGATATGCCCCGACATTTCGCCCGCCAAAGGGGCCTTTGTCTCAGCCATTTTGGTTTTTACCAAAGAATGGCCGGTCTTCCACATCAGCGGCTGACCGCCTGCTTTCTCGACCTCATCAAAGAAAACCTTGCTGGCCTTCACATCTGCAATGATCGTTGCGCCGGGATACTCCCGAAGAACATCACGGGCCAGAAGTACCAGAATCTGGTCCCCCCAGAGAATTTGCCCCTGATCATCCACCACACCGATCCGATCTGCGTCACCATCAAAGGCGATGCCAAGATCCGCACCTGTGTCCTTAACCTTAAGAATCAGATCCTGAAGGTTTTTGGGAACGGTCGGATCGGGGTGATGATTCGGGAAATGACCGTCAATTTCCGGAAACAAGACCGTATGTTCACCTGGTAATTTTTCAACCAGCCGACACAGAACGTCGCCCGCAGCCGAGTTACCATTATCCCACACGACCTTGAGCGGGCGTGACCCATCGTAATCCTGAAGGAGGCGGGTAATATAAGCGCCGGAAATGTCTTCACTTCGCGACGTTCCCTCAGTCGCGGGAACAACATTTCCTGCTGCAGCCAGATGCCCCAGCTCACGAATCTGGTCTCCGTAAAACGGCTTACCAGCACTCATCATCTTGAAGCCGTTATAATCCGGCGGATTATGACTTCCCGTAACCATGATTGCGCCGTCAGCCTTCAGGGCAACGGACGCAAAATAGAGCATGGGCGTCGGGCCGCAGCCGATGCGGATAACATCCGCACCAGATTCTACGGCGCCTTTGACAAGGGCATCTTCAAGAGCAGGAGAAGACAACCTTCCGTCAAAACCAACGACAACGCTACGCCCACCCTGCCGAATGACCATGCTCGCAAACGTACGACCAATCGCAAAAGCGTCTTCGGGGTGAAGCGTTTTTCCAACAATTCCGCGAATATCGTATTCGCGGAGACTGGTTGGATCAAAATCGTGCCTGAAAGACATCAAACAGCGTCGACATACTTCTTGAGGAACGCCTTCACCGCATCACCCAGGTCAGGGCGATCAATCGAGAAGGCAATCTGTGCTTCCAGGAAGCCAGCCTTGTCACCACAGTCATAGCGCGTACCCTCATAGCGCAGACCATGGAACGGGACATGCCCGATCATCTTGGCCATTGCATCCGTCAGCTGCACTTCGTTACCAGCGCCACGCTCCAGCTTGGAAAGGTGCTTCATCACATCAGCCGTCAGCACGTAACGACCAATGATCGACAGATTGGACGGAGCATCTTCAGGATTTGGCTTCTCAACCAGCCCCTTCACTTCCACGAGGCGGCCGTCGTCCGCACCTACATCCAGAATACCGTAACGGTTGGTATGCTCGCGCGGTACTTCCGTTACGGCAACGACGTTGCCGCCCGTCTGATTGTAGGCATCCACAAGCTGGGCAACACAACTGCGGCCGCTCTTTACGATGTCATCCGGGAGAAGAATGGCAAATGGGTCGTTACCGATAAAGGACCGGGCACACCAGATGGCATGGCCAAGGCCCAGCGGCTCCTGCTGACGGACAGCCACAAGTGAGCCAGCCTGCACGCTGCTGGGCTGCAGGGCTTCAAGCGCGCTCTTCTTGCCACGCTCTTTCAGCGTTGCCTCAAGCTCGTAAGCGATATCGAAATAATCGATCAAGCTGTCTTTACCGCGTCCAGTGACGAGGCAGAATTCTTCGATGCCAGCTTCGCGCGCTTCATCGATGGCGTACTGGATCAGCGGCTTGTCGACGACAGGAAGCATTTCCTTTGGCATAGCCTTGGTCGCCGGAAGGAACCGCGTTCCAAGTCCTGCAACGGGAAGGACTGCTTTCTTCAGGGGCTTGATCACGAAACCTCACACATCAGCCAGAACAATCATCCGACCGCCGAGCCGAAGCTCACAACGCTCTGATGAAAACATAGAAAGGCATAACGGTGGATTAGCAGTCTGGCAATAAAATGGCACAGACGCAAAACACCACTCTGGATGCCTTAACTCTGGCATTCAGGGGGAGTTTTGTTTTTGTGATTTTTTCGAGAATTTTTCCATTACCCAAAAAGGGAAATGGTGCGGCCGAGAAGACTCGAACTTCCACGGGGTTGCCCCCACAAGCACCTCAAGCTTGCGCGTCTACCATTCCGCCACGGCCGCCCCGTGACAAACCGTCTTGTGTAGTGCAAGACCGTCCGGTGAGGGGCGATATAGCCGAAGCCTGAAGCGAGAGCAATGACCAGAAACGATATTTGTGAAGAAATTTTGTGGAAAAAATCAGACGGGCTGACACCTTATCCTGAAGCCCTGGATTTCATGGCGACCCGTTCCCGTCAGATCCATGAAGAGACTGCCAGCCCTCTCGTCTGGCTCGTAGAGCACCCACCGATTTTTACCGCCGGAACCTCTGCCCGCCCGGAAGATCTCTACAACCCTCATGGATACCCGATCTACAGCGCGGGCCGTGGCGGACAGTGGACCTATCACGGGCCCGGTCAACGATTAGCCTATGTCATGCTAAATCTTGGCCAGCAGAACGGTACCATCCCTCCGCGTGATTTAAGAGCGTTCGTCAAAGGACTGGAACACTGGATCATCGAGACGCTGGCGCGCCTCGGTGTGGAAGCGTTCACCCGTGATGGGCGCATCGGTGTCTGGACCGTTGATCCTGTGAGCGGTCAGGAAGCAAAAATTGCTGCGCTTGGCATCCGCGTCAGCCGCTGGGTCAGTTGGCACGGTGTCTCGATTAATCTTGACCCGGCTCTGGACGATTTCGATGGAATTGTTCCCTGCGGTATCCGGGAATTTGGCGTTACGAGTCTTCGCCGCTTCAATCCAGCCCTGACCATGCAGGATCTGGACGAGGCGCTGGCCGCAGCATGGCCAGCGCATTTCGGATCTATCCCCCAGGAGGAGTGAAAACCGTGGGTGTGAACGCCACACCCTCTTCCACGCTGTTCAATGACACGCTGAAACGGTTCTGACGGGCATCCACGCCTTGAAGACCCATCAGGGACAACTTACCGTCCATGTCAGAGAACTGAAGTGTCAGAAGACCCTGAGAGGGGTTGTTTGCCTCAGCCACGGAAATCTGAAGCGATCCCTGCCCTCGCCTCACATCCGTGACCTGAATATCTCGATCAAAACGGATCGGATGATGCAGAAGCAGGCCCAGCGGATTCCGCTTCAGAGACAGATGCGTCACGGCCCCACTGTCCATGTCATCCAGCACAAGATGACCGTCACCCGCGACAAGCTCCATGATGTGTGGAGTTACATAGTCGAGACGCAGATGCCCAGGCATGTAAACGAATCGTCCAGAACTATGCCCCTCATCCGGACCAATCTGGTTGAATGACGCCCGCATCCCGGTCACACCGTTCATGTAGGTTTCAATGCGATGTACATCTGCCTGTTGGTCAGCAGGAAGATGGCCATAGCCGCTCGTGGCGCAGCCAGACAGAAACAGAAGAGCCAGAAGGGCACGCTTCATGGAGTGGTTTCTCCGTGGAGAACAAGAGACAGGGCATGTAGTCCCGTTTCAAACTCCCCGGCGAGCAATCCGTTCACCAGACGATGCCGGGCAATCCGGTTCAGACCATCAAACTTCGCACTGGTGATAGCGATATTGAAATGCGTTTCCCCCGGATTACCAAGAGCTTTGGCCCCGGCATGATGAGCGTGACGGGCGCTGTCGTCCTGAATTTCCAGCACAGAGGGCGCCAGTTCCTGCGTGAGAATTTCGGCAATTCTGTCCCGTCTTGTAAGGGGCTGTGTCATAGTCAATTAAATCCGACTTGGTTTGTCCGCTTGCATCAGGCGGCTCACATTGCCCATATCAGACACCATGCAGCGTAAATCTACCAGACATCGGGCCTTTGACCCCGATCCAGAGGCACCGGACCAGATCTGCGACCATCCGGGCTGCACGGAACGTGCCGGCTATCGTGCACCCCGTGGGCGGGATGCCCTGCGATCCTACTTCTGGTTCTGCCTTGATCATGTGCGCGAATATAATTCCCGCTGGGATTTCTATCGTGGCATGACGCCAGGACAGATCGAGGCCCATCTGCGGGCCGATACGTCCTGGCAACGCCCTTCGTGGAAACTCGGTACCGGCACGGCCAACAAGGCTGAGTTCAACGAAGAAGATATTCTCGACCCGTTGGATATTCTGGGTGCCAGCCGTCGGAATCGCGCTGAACGGGCGAAAGAAAGCGCCCGACAGCGTGCCGCTGCCAGTGGGCCACCAGAGCCACTCCGCCAACCACTGGCGACACTGGACCTCTCCTGGCCTGTCTCTCTGGATGACGTAAAAACCCGCTATCGCGCCTTGGCACGTCGTCATCATCCGGATGCGAATATCGGTGATCAGAAAGCTGAAGAGCGTTTCAAAGCCATCGGAGCCGCCTATTCGGTTCTGAAAACGCATTTCAGTCGCGAATCAGAGTTCGTTTCCTGATTTTCTCTCTGGAAGAATACGGCCTAAAGGCCCATCTTTTCAGAACATTCCTGAATTCAATGAAAGTCCGTCAGACCCATGAGTGATTTCGCGACGATCGACGCCCCGGAAACCGTCACCACTGCTGACAGTTCAACAGTGCCAACCAACGTTCTCGGTGCGCCTGACCTCATGGTATCCTCGCGTGAGGTCTTCGGTATCAAAACGGATATTCAGGTGCCCGCCTATTCGGCGCGGACCGAGCACGTCCCCGATATCGACGAGTCCTACAAGTTCGATGAAGACACGACCCGCGCCATTCTTGCAGGCTTCGCGTACAACCGCCGCGTCATGGTTCAGGGCTTCCACGGTACTGGCAAGTCATCCCACATTGAGCAGATTGCAGCACGCCTGAACTGGCCGTGCGTCCGTATCAACCTCGACAGCCATGTGTCGCGTATCGACCTGATCGGCAAAGACGCCATCGTCCTGCGGGACGGCAAGCAGGTAACGGAATTCCGTGAAGGTCTGCTGCCATGGTGCCTCCAGCATCCCTGCGCGCTGATCTTTGACGAGTACGACGCCGGACGTCCGGACGTGATGTTCGTGATCCAGCGTGTTCTGGAAGCCGAAGGTCACCTGACCCTGCTCGACCAGAACCGCGTGATCCGCCCGAACCCGGCTTTCCGTTTGTTCTCCACGGCCAACACGGTCGGGCTTGGGGACACGACGGGTCTCTATCACGGCACCCAGCAGATCAATCAGGGCCAGATGGACCGCTGGAACATCGTCGCAACCCTGAACTACCTGCCACTGGAGCAGGAAGTCGCCATCGTCACATCCAAGCTGAAAATTGGCGCGGACGACAAGGACCGGACAAAGATGGTCGAGCGGATGGTCGCTCTCGCCAACCTGACGCGGGCAGGCTTCATGGCTGGAGACATTTCCACAGTCATGTCTCCCCGCTCCGTCATCGCCTGGGCCGAGAACGTTCAGATCTTCAATGACGTGGCTTTCGCCTTCCGCCTCACTTTCCTGAACAAGTGTGACGAAGCAGAGCGCGGGATTGTGGCCGAGTACTATCAGCGCTGCTTCAACGCCTCCCCGGTGGAGTAAAAAGCCTTGTCCGCGCCCAAGAACTCCCCTCCTGACGAGAACCGTCAGGAGGGCTTCCGCCGCGCCACCATCGCGACCCTTCGCGCTCTCGGCGGTACGCCCGACCAGAACGTGGACTTTCAGGGCGTGGTCGTGGGCAACCGACTGCCAGCCCCTCCGGCACCAGACTCGATTCAGCTGCCTTACATGTCGCGCAGCATGCACGACCGCGAGATCCAGAAAGTCCGTGGGGCAGCCGATGCCGCGGCCCTGAAACTCCGTCACCATAAAAATGGACTGGACGCACACTTCCCCGAGCCACAGGCTCAGGAAGCCTATACCGCGCTTGAGCAGGTCCGCTGCGAGGTTTACGGCTCCCGGCATATGGCAGGCGTCCGAGCCAATCTGGACCAGCGCGTCATCCAGCAATGCGCCGAGGCTGGTTGCAATCGCATGGCGACCAAGGACGACATGCCCGCCGCCATGGCGCTTGGCCTTCTGGCCCGCGAAGCCATATCCGGTGAGCATGCGCCTTCACAGGCAGGTCCGGCTCTGGACGCATGGCGCTCCTCCCTTTCGCCGTCTGCGCGGAATGCCCTGGCTGAAATGGCCGAAACACAGGGCGACCAAACAGCGTTCGCCAAGGCCATCACGCATCTTCTTGGTGCGTGCCAACTAACCGAACTGCCGGAAGAGATTGAGCAGCAGGCTCCGTCTGATGATTTTTCAGAAGACGAGCAGCAATCTGAAGACGATGCAGCCGTCCCACAGGAAGACGAACAGACGCCCGCAGGCGAAGAGCCGGATCAGGAAGACGGGTATCAACCCGAGAGCGGCGAAAGCGGCGTCACAGGTGAGACGGAAATGTCTTCCGACGCGCTCGATTCCCCTGAAACAGGTTCGGAAGAAGCCGCCGGCCCTTCCGATCAGACGGGCGATGGCACGGGTACGGGCATAGCGTCGTCTTACAAAGCCTACACGACGAAGTTTGACGAGGAAGTCGGGGCGGCTGATCTGTGCGATCCGGATGAACTGGATCGCCTTCGGCAACAGCTCGATCAGCAACTTGTCCAGCTTCAGGGGCTCGTGTCCCGCCTTGCGCATCGTCTGCAACGCCGCCTCATGGCGCAGCAGCAACGCCGCTGGGAATTCGAGCAGGAAGAAGGCATTATCGATGCCGGACGCCTCTCCCGCGTCGTGACCAATCCGACCCTGCCGCTGTCCTACAAGTATGAAACCGAAATGGAGTTCCGCGATACGGTCGTGACGCTCCTGATCGACAATTCAGGCTCCATGCGTGGTCGCCCGATTGGTACAGCGGCCATCTGCGGCGACATTCTGGCGCGCACGCTGGAACGCTGTGGCGTCAAAGTGGAGGTTTTGGGCTTTACCACCCGTCAATGGAAAGGTGGTCAAAGCCGGGAACAATGGGTCAAGAACGGGCGACCGCCTGAACCGGGCCGCCTGAACGATCTGCGTCACATCATCTACAAGGACGCAGACACCCCATGGCGTCGGGCTCGGAAAAATCTGGGCCTGATGCTGCGTGATGGCCTTCTCAAGGAAAACATTGACGGGGAATCACTGCTCTGGGCCTGGAAACGCCTGAAGCGGCGCCCGGAACACCGGCATATTCTGATGGTAATTTCAGATGGTGCGCCGGTGGATGACAGCACCTTCTCTGCCAATCCGCACAACTATCTTGAGAACCACCTTCGTGAGGTCATCAAGCGCATCGAGAGCGATCGCAACACAGAGCTTCTGGCCATCGGCATCGGCCATGACGTAACGCGGTACTATCGACACAGCGTGACCATCAGCTCCGCCGAAGACCTGGGCGGAACCATGATGGCTCAGCTGAGCGAGCTATTCACGCCCGTCGGGCAGCGACGAGCGCGATAACAGCATCCAGCATACGGTCGGTATCGGCGGTCGTGGTGCGGTGATTGACGATCGCCGCCCTCACCGCCAGCCGACCGTTAATGCGCGTCGTAGACGGAGCTGCCACACCGCTTTCATGCAAATCCTGCACCAGTTCGGACACGTCCTGATCTGACAGGTCCTCAATCCCAAAACAGACGATGTTCAGCGTCACTGGCGCGAGAAGAATCAGACCCGGCGTCGTCTGTACCCGGCGCGCCAGATGCGCCGCTACATCACAGCATGCTTCAACCATCTGCCCCATACGCTGGGAGCCATAATGGCCCAGCGTCATCCAGACCTTGAGCGCACGAAATCCGCGAGACAGATCAGGCCCGAAATCACAAAACCATGGCGCACCGCTCGCCAGACCACGAGGTTCGCGGGTCAGATAATCAAGGGACTGAGCGAACGCGGCCGCATGCGCTTTTCGATCACGGACGAGAACGCAACCCGCGTCATACGGAACCTGTGCCCATTTGTGGAAATCAAAAGCCAGACTATCCGCTTTCTCAATACCGGAGAGCGCCTTCTGAAACCGGAACGACAGGCAGGCCAGAGCCCCAAACGCGGCATCAACATGGAACCAAAGCCCGTTTTCACGAGTAATCGCCTCGATTCCGGCAAGATCATCAATCGCGCCGCAATCCACAGTTCCAGCCGTTCCGGCGACCATGAACGGCATGTGCCCCGCTTCACGATCTTCCCTGATCATGCGCTTCAATGCGATCAGATCCATCTTGTGATCTGCAAGAACCGGAACTCGTCTGAGGGCATCGCTGCCAAAACCCGCCAGATCGAACGCTCTCGGAAGGCAACCATGCGCAGTTGTCGCGGCGTAGCCGACCATTTTACGGCCCCCAACGCCCTGAGAGCGCAGAGCGATATCCTGCACACGACTAGCCGTAATGATGCTGATGAAGTTAGCCATGGACGACCCGGTTACCAGACAACCGGAGCCGTCTTCCGGCATGCCCACCATGGAGAGAGCCCAGCGGATAACTTCGCGCTCGACTTCATTGGCAGCATGACTGCGCCCACCGCAATTGGCGTTCATGCCGCCAGCCAGCATTTCCGCCAGCATCCCTACGGGCGTGCCTGCCCCGTGCACCCAGCCCATGAAACCCGGATGGGTATTCCCATTGCCATAGGGAACAACGAGATCTGTAAAGCGACTGTGAAGCTCTTCGAGAGACTGCCCCTGTTCAGGGAAACCGGTTTTCAGAGCGTCCCGAGCGTCCTGTGGCATAGGCTGCCAGACGGGCCCTTCCCCGACATGCTCCATACGATCAAACAGGGCGTCAAGCATATGGTGCCCCATCGCACGGATGCCGCTCCAGTCTTCAGGGTCCAGTCCCGCCATGAAGAGATCCTTTTTCGCTACCAGATGTCTCTAGCCGCGATACAGACCTCCCACCGCGATGTCACGCAGCAGGCTCAGAAAAGCGCTGAATAAAGGTTTGATGACGTTGAAGAGCTGCCGCCCGTGAACAGGGACAGAACGCCATCAGAAGACCCGCTGCTGCCGTAGAGTGTCAACATACTGGAGGGAGTAGTCGTCTTGTCCGGGTTAATCTGCAGAAGCGCCAAATACTGCTCTGCAAAGCGCTGAACACCTTTTGGCGTGCTGAGCCGCGTTAGATCCAGCTTGTCACCCAGCAATCGCACCTGCTGATCATAATCGAGCGCACCGAATTGGGTAGAATCAAACCCAGCGACTTTCTCTGCAACCTTCAGCAGCTTTGAATCCGACATGATATTTGTAAGCTTCGTGTCAGACGTGACGGTCCGGGTAAAATAGAGTGCATCGCCCAGACCCGGCGTTTCTTCCTGAACGCTGTTTTCATATCCATTCGTCAGATACTTCTGGGTAATAGTAGAGATTGTATCGGCTGACGCCAGAGGCGACGTAGACCAGTCCGAAAACGCTGTGGCAAACGCTTTCCAGGACGTATTGCCGCTTCTTTGCGCCAGAGAGGTAGAGGACGTGGGATCCTGCGTCATAAGCTGCTTCAGAACAGCCGTCTGATCAATGTTGGACGACATGTTGTAGGCGCCAAGAACAACTTTCAGCGCCTTGTAGTTCTTCAGAAGCTGATCCGGTGTCGTGATTGAAGAGGCTTCGCTCTTGAAGGCGGTCAAAGCCTGCCGGGAGTCGGTGCTTGTTTTCTCCCATTTGGTGACGGCTGTCTGTTCGTCTTTGACGATGGACAGATACTGCGGCACCGCTGGCATGGCGGAAATGGACGAAGACATGCACACTCACCCGCAAGAAAGGATATTGGGGAACCATTGTCTCTCCATAATCCTAAGAGAGTCTTAACGATCTTGAAGCAACACGTTGTCCAAGAGATCGGACACCACCAGCACCGAGGGCATGATGTCTTTCCGCACCCTTCTTCTGACGGCCATCGCGACGGCTCTTCCAGCCTTCGCATCCTTCGCTTTCGCAGACACACTGCCCAATATTCCCGCGTCCTGCTTCACGTATTCGCTCAGCGGCCACCAGGCTGCATCACATGCGTTCTCCGCCTCAGGAATGCACGCAACCCTGACAGGCACCGGCATCGGACTGGATATTGGCCCTGTCAGTCTGAAAGACCCGAAAGGTGCAGTTGAAGAATCGAAACTCGAACAGTTCAACGCGACTGCGGCCTATGCTGCCCTCAGCGCTTTCCGCGGAGGCCTGAGTTCGGAATGTCAGGGGCAGGATGCGACCATTACAGTCCGCAATATCCATGAGGGTACCCCGGAAGCATCCTGGAGTAACGTGAAGCTGTCTCGCCCCGGCCATATGATGACGATTCAGCACGCGACCATCAATGCCGTTGAGACCAATCCTGACCTTCGCATGAAGGTCAACGGAACCGGCATCCACGATTCGAAACAGCCGCTTATTCCGTCCGCACTCTCGGCTGATCTGACCATTCACGGACTTTCCGGTGCGTCACAGCAGATCACCATCAACGCCCTGCACGCTATCTCCGGCAGCAGCACGGTCGATGGAACCGGAACCATCCAGATCGGATCTTCCGCAGCAACATCAACTGCCGACACGCATGTCAGCATTACAAACATTGCTGATCTGATCGAGAAAATTCACCAGACGGCACCGACCAAGGTCGTCACTGCCCTGACGATCGCCCGCCTGATGGGCCGCCAGAATGGCAACACCACCAGTTGGGACATTGCTCTTCAGGGTGGCGTTGTAACGGTTAATCGTATCCCGCTTCCAATCGCCGTTCCTTAAAAAGAACCGGAAGACGCGCTCAGTCTGCGTCTTCCATCTTCCGCACCAGTTTGCACAGAACGGTCGTCACCTTCTTTGCAAAACCAATCCGGGTGGCGTTCGTCATTTCCCGGATCACGGCCAGCTTGTGGTCCGGGCGAATCTTCACACCCGAGTCCTTCTTCCGGGTCGCCCAGTCGATCAGCCCGGCGGGATTGCGGAACCGGTTCTTGCGGAACTGAAGCACCATACCCTTCGGCCCGGCTTCCAGACGCTCCACGCCCGCTTCACGGCACAGACGCTTGATAAGCACCACGTCCAGAAGATTGCCAACTTCCTGAGGCAATGACCCAAAACGGTCCACCAGTTCAGCACGCATCGCCTCGACTTCCGCCTCCCCGTTCAGGGATGCGATGCGGCGATAAAGCCCCAGTCGAACAGGCAGGTCAGCAACATAAGTTTCCGGGATCAGAACCGGCAGACCCAGAATGATATTGGGCGTCCAGCTCTCATCTTCTTCAGCCTTGCGACCCCGCTCGCGGCGCAGATCCAGAACCGCGTCTTCCAGCATCTGCTGATACAGTTCAATACCAACTTCCTTGATGTGACCGGACTGCTCATCGCCCAGCAGATTGCCAGCACCACGCAGATCCAGGTCATGAGAGGCCAGCGTGAACCCTGCGCCCAGCGAATCCAGCGTCTGCATAATTTCCAGACGCTTCTCGGAAGCCGCCGAAAGCGGGTTCGTCTGCGGCCAGGTCAGATAGGCATAGCCACGCTGCTTGCCACGCCCCACGCGCCCACGAAGCTGGTACAGTTGCCCCAGTCCGAACATATCCGCCCGGTGGATGATGATCGTGTTCACGCTGGGCATATCCAACCCGCTTTCCACGATATTAGTGGAGAGAAGGATATCGTACTTCCCATCCGCAAACTCGGTCATGACCCGTTCGAGTTCCGTAGGCGTCAGACGGCCATGGGCCTGCACGACCTTGGCGTCCGGTACGATCTCGGCCAGACGATCCGCCATCCGGTCCAGATCCGCCAGACGCGGCAGGACGCAGAAGACCTGACCACCCCGGAAGCGCTCGCGCTGAATGGCCTCACGGATCATCACGCTATCAAACGGCGTAATGAACGTGCGGACAGCCAAACGGTCCGTCGGTGGCGTAGCGATCAGGCTCATTTCACGCACGCCGGACAGGGATAGCTGAAGCGTGCGTGGCAATGGCGTAGCGGACAGCGTCAGGACGTGCACGTCTTCACGCAGAGCCTTGAGCTTTTCCTTATGAGCCACGCCGAAATGCTGCTCCTCATCAATAATGAGCAGACCAAGGCGATTGAACGACACGGTCTTGGCCAGAAGCGCATGCGTGCCGATAACAATATCAAGACGGCCATCGGCCATCTCCTCGCGAACCTTCGTCGCTTCCTTGGGTGTCACCATGCGCGACAACTGGGCAATACGGACGGGCAACCCTTCAAAGCGGGCAACGAAACCCCGATAATGCTGA
The DNA here is from genome assembly GCF_049887835.1 of Gluconobacter sp. NFX36. Classification (NCBI taxonomy): domain Bacteria; kingdom Pseudomonadati; phylum Pseudomonadota; class Alphaproteobacteria; order Acetobacterales; family Acetobacteraceae; genus Gluconobacter; species Gluconobacter sp. NFX36. The sequence continues at coordinate 118,333 of NZ_JAGEKJ010000003.1, forward strand.
CGGGCCAGAAGCGTCGTAGGGACAACGACAGCCACCTGCATGCCGGACAAAGCCGCTACAAACGCAGCCCGCAACGCTACTTCAGTCTTGCCGAAACCCACGTCACCGCAAACCAGACGGTCCATCGGGCGACCGGAACTCATGTCTTCCAGAACATCCGCAATGGCACGGGACTGATCTTCCGTCTCCACAAACGGGAAGCGGGCACAGAATTCGTCCCATAGACCTTCAGCCGGTGCCAGCGTCGGTGCTTCGCGCATCGCCCGGGCGGCAGCGGTTCGAATCAGTTCACCCGCCATGACGCGGATGCGCGACTTCATCTTGGCCTTGCGGGCCTGCCACGCCGTACCGCCCAATTTATCAAGCTGAACACTGGCCTGCTCAGAGCCGAATCGGCTCAGAAGCTCAATATTCTCAACCGGGAGAAGAAGTCTCTGCTCTCCATCATAGAAAATGGAGAGGTAATCATGCGCCACCAGACCTTCGCGAATGGTCTGCAAGCCCACATAGCGCCCGATGCCGTAGTCCTGATGGACGACCAGATCACCTTCCGCAATTTCTCCAACCTGGGAAATGAACTGCTCGCCACGCTTCTTGCGACGGGGTGGACGGGAAATACGCTCACCCAGAAGATCCTGTTCGGAAACAAAACACAGCCGGTCCGAAACGAAGCCGCGCTCCACTCCAAGCACCAGCAGCCCAACCGTTCCGCGTGATATCCCCGCAGCGGACGGCCAGTCATCGTGGCTTTCCGTGGTCAGGCCATGTTCCTGAAGCAGATGGGCAATTCGCTCCCGCGAACCACGGCTCCAGGCCGTCACATAGGTTCGTCGGCCAGACTGCGCCCAGTCTTCCACCTGCTTGCCGAACGCCTCGAACACGCCATCACGCGATCCATCCTTGGCTCGTGCGAAAAGCGGGCCTGGACGATTGCCCGCATCAATGCCTTCCCCGAGGTCTGGCTTGGCGAAAGCATTCAGCAGCACGGAAGGTGTGCGGGAAAGCATTGCGTCCCATCCGTGCCGATCCAGATACAGGCGATGCGGAGGAAGCGCGCGATAGGGCATCTCCCCTTCCCGCACCGGCACGCGGCGGGCCTCATAATGATCCGCAATCATGTCCAGCCGGGCTTTCAGAATATCCGGTGCATGGCTGTCAAAGCTGACAGCTGCATCAGGAAGATAATCCAAAAGCGTTTCCATCTGATGGCCATCGCCATCATGGAACAGTGGCAGATAATGCTCCAGACCCGGATAGCGGCGACCGTCCGAGACGTTCTCGTAGATCGTATCCGACGCAGCCCCCGGGCCGAATGTATCGCGCCAGCCTGTCCGGAAGCGACTAATGCTGTCCGGGCCCAGCGAAAATTCGGAAACGGGACGCAGTTCGAAGCGGGCCAGCTTTTCAGTTGAACGCTGTGTTCCGACGTCAAAAGCCCGAATATTTTCGACTTCATCGCCAAACAGATCGAGGCGGATCGGGTCCGGCGCACCAGACGGAAACAGATCGAAAATTCCGCCACGCGTTGCGAATTCGCCAGCTTCCATGACGGTATCCGTCCGGGTGTAGCCATTGGCGACCAGAACTTCGATCAGCATGGACTGGTCCAGCATTTCGCCAGTAGCCACGCTGATGGACTGCCCTTTGAAGGCGGAACGCGGCGGCACCCGCTGCAAAAGGCTGTGAACTGTCGTCAGAACAATCCGGCGCGCCTTGGTCGGCTCCAGAAGACGACAGAGCGTTCCAACGCGCTCGGCCACAATGACGGAGTTCGGAGAGACGCGGTCATAAGGCAGGCAGTCCCACGCAGGCAGACGCAGGACTTCGACTTCTGGCATCAGATAAGCCAGCATGTCCGCAAGAGAGGCTACTGCGGCGTCGTCCCGGGCAACATGTAAAAGCGGTCCGTCATGTTCGGACAGTCTCTGACGCAGCAGGAGGGCTACGCTTCCATCAGGCACACCCCAGACGGTTGGACCAAAGGATGCGAGTGGCATTTCACGGGTCATGGTTTCGTTTTGTTCCATCCTGCTCTTGCCCTATACCTGCCGTTTCATAGCCTGACACATCAAGAGGAGCCGGGGAGCGCCCGTTGCAATGCAGTCCGAACAGCCGTCTCCAGATCTTCTTGCCCCGCTCTTTGCACCCCTGACGTCCCTGCCCGGTATCGGGCCGCGACACGCCAGTCTGCTGGAAAAGATCGCAGGCGGACGGCGCGTCCTGGACCTGCTGTTCACTCTTCCCGAGCGGATCGTTGATCGTCGTATTCTGCGCACAGTTGCCGCCGGACACAATCTCGCGCCCGGAGAAATCCTGACAACACGTGTCCGTGTCGTTTCGATGCGCAAAGCTGCACGCCCCGGACAGCCCTCCGTCATCCGCACGGAAGACGATACGGGACGGCTGGATCTGGTCTTCTTCCAGCAGAAGAATATGCCAGCTCCGACTGTCGGTGCGGAACTTCTTGTGTCCGGCAAAACCAGCCGGTTTCAGGGCGAACTGACCATGCCGCAGCCGGATCACGTTACAAGCTGGAGTAAGCGGGATAGTTTTCCTCGACTTGAGCCCGTCTGGCCCCTGACGGCTGGCCTGTTTCCCTACACGGTGCGCAAGGCCATGAAGGCTGCTCTTGCCCTCCTGCCTGATTTTCCCGAATGGCAGGATCAGGCTCTTGTTCACAAACGACGTTGGCTGTCCTTTTCACAAGCCCTCAGGCTCATACAGGCGCCGGAAAACAGTCCTGCTGATGTGGAATGGGCGCCTCTGCGTGAGAGAGCTTTGACCCGCCTTGCAGCCGACGAACTTCTAGCTGACCAGCTCTGTTTTGGCCTCGCACGCCTCAAAGCCCGCAGCCGGTCGGGCCGAAGCATGCCGGGAGATGGCACACTCCGCGCCGAACTCAGCCGTCGCTTTGGTTACCCCCCCACGGAGGCACAATCACGCGCCATCGCGGAAATCCTGAAAGACATGGCGTCGCCCACGCCCATGATGCGCCTTCTTCAAGGCGATGTGGGAGCGGGTAAGACATTCGTCGCCATAAATGCCATGCTTCAAGCTGTGGAATCCGGCGCTCAGGCTGCGCTTATGGCTCCAACGGAAATTTTGGCCCGCCAGCATTTCGAGACCCTTTCCCGCCTTTGTCCGACCGAATGCGTGTATCTGAGCGGGACCATCAAGGGTGCAGCACGCCGGGAAACGCTGGCCGCAATCGCCGATGGAACGGCCAAAATCGTTATCGGGACACATGCCCTTTTTCAGGACGGCGTCACTTTCGCGGATCTCGGGCTGGCAGTCATCGACGAGCAGCATCGGTTTGGCGTTGAACAGCGGATGAACCTCAGCGCCAAGGGCGAGGCCACAGACATTCTGGTCATGACGGCTACGCCTATTCCCCGAACACTCCAGTTGATGGAATGGGGCGAAATGAGCGTCAGTCGTCTGGATTCAAAACCAGCAGGACGTCAGCCAATCCGCACAACGCTGCACAGTATGGAAGCAATGCCGGAAATTCTTGCTGCCATCTCCCGTGCGATTGCAGATAATGTACAGGTTTTCTGGGTCTGCCCGTTGATTGAGAACAGCGAAACCCAATCCGCCGCTGCCGCCGAAGAGCGCTGGGCCATGTTGAGCGAACGCTTTCCCGGTATCGTCGGGCTAGCGCATGGCAAACAGGATATCGCAATCCGCCAGGCCGCTCTTGAAGCTTTCCGCCTGGGAAAAACCCGCATTCTGGTTGCAACCACTGTAATCGAAGTGGGTGTGGACATCCCGAATGCCTCCGTCATGGTAATCGAACAGGCCGAACGATTTGGGTTGGCTCAGCTTCACCAGTTGCGCGGGCGCGTCGGAAGGGGGGCCAAAAAATCGTTCTGCCTGTTGCTCCATGATGGAATGGCCACGCCAACTGCCGTCAAACGCCTGACCCTTTTACGCGACACAAACGATGGATTTATGATTGCTGACGAAGATTACCGGATTCGCGGCGGTGGAGATCTCGCAGGAAATCGCCAGTCCGGCCTGCCTGGCTTTCGCCTGGCTCAAGGTCTGCGCCTGTCCCTTCTGGTGACGGCCATGCAACAGGATTCCGAACGGGAACTGGACCGGAACCCCCACCTTGAAGGAAAGCGGGGAGTAGCGCTTCGTACACTCCTAATGCTTTTTAATCGCCACGAACCAGACCGACTTTTGATCTCGGGTTAGAAGATCGTTAAAGATAAGTGTGTAATTCGAACATCTGAAGAAGGAACTTTTTCTACTTCAGATGGTTACAACGACTTAAGAATACTGGGCACTAAGTATGACGTTAACTGGCACAGATCGGCATGCAGCCTCTCTCCCGACAGGAAACATACCTGCCAGTTATCAACCCATTCTCAGAGTTGCCCTTGCCATTACTGGGGCTTCAGCAGCAGCCGTCTATAGTATTTCTACTGCAGCGTCGTCTGTCGAGATTTCGCATATAGGTCCATCTTTTGCAGATCATATCCGGAACCTCCCGATTTCCGACCTGCTTCAGTCTTCTTCAGTCGTAAAATTCAAAACCGAAAGTGGTCACAGCCTCCGTGGTATAGTCATTGGCAAATCTGCGCCTCAGCAGCAGGCATCCGCCACAGTCCTTCTGGCCTTCGCGCACGATGAGACCAAATTCCACGCGTCCAACGATACTGCCCTTGAAGACATGGCTGAACTGATAAGAGGTCCTGTAGAGAACTCGCCCTTCGCCATGCCTAATCGGCTCCAAACTCTGGAAGCCATCCAGTCCCATATTGATCGCACAAAAAATCTTACAAAGCGCGCAAACTTCGGGCTGATCTGGTTCAATCTCGATCACCTCTCATTCATTAATGAACGGTACGGCTGGGATATCGCGGATCAGATGCTGGAGGAGATTATCCGGCGTGTTGATATTCTTCTGCCTCCAAGAAGCTTTTTTGGCAGCATGGGAGGAGGTAATTTTGTCGTTCTGACACCACCGGGGCACACGGTCGTCACGACGAGATCCCTGATGACGTCAATCCTGCATACATCCGACACCCCAATCTATCTTGCTGAAATGTCACTTCCTTTTTCTCTTTCCGTCGGCTGGAGCATGTTTCCGGACAATGGAAAGTCCGTTGACGATCTGCTAACCGGCGCCAAAGCCGCATTGGTTGAAGCGCAGAGAGCAGGTGGCGGACATGAAAGACGCGCATCAACAGAAAAGACCGAACTCCATCTCCTGTCTTCCAGCCTTGAGCAGGATCTCGCACAAGCTGCTGAAAAGAATGCCCTCTTTCTAAAGTGGATGCCAATCGTCGATACGGCTTCCCAAAAAGTAGTCGCCCATGAAGCCCTGCTCCGGTGGAACAGGCCGAGACATGGTGAAGTTTCGCCAGAGCTTTTCATTCGATGCGCTGAAGAAGCCGGCATGGTTGAAGCCCTGGATACCTGGAGCCTTCGGCACGCGTGCAAGGCGGCATCCCAATGGGAAAAGCCCTATCGGGTCTGCGTCAATATTTCTCCTGTCTGGCTTGCAAGCGAAAGGCTCTCGAAACTCGTTGCAGAAATCCTGCAGGAAACGGGCCTCGCTCCCAGCCGCCTTCAGATAGAAATGTCAGAATCTCGCTTTTTTGGTCCGGAAGACATTACATTCCGTGAGCTGGCCCGCGTTCGGGCGTTAGGCGTACGCCTTGCTCTGGATGATTTTGGTTCAGGACACTCTTCTCTGGAACGTCTGCGTTTTTATCCGCTGGATCAGGTCAAGCTGGATAGAGGTTTCATAAAAGGTCTGGGCGAAAACGATCGTGCCAACGAAGTTATGTCTGCCGTTCTGGCCTTGGCGCGCGCCCTGAACATCACGACCTGCGCAAAGGGCGTAGAAACCGAGTACCAGATGGCGTTCCTGGACGCCTACGGTTGCGAGGAGGTCCAGGGATACCTGTTAGGATCACCCGTTCTGGACCAAACCCAGCCCCTTTCCCGATCCGCATAAAGAAACCCCGGAGAACCGGGGTTTCAAAACAATCCAACCCAGATCAGAACTTTACGGACAGCTTCAATGATCCGTAGTTGAACAATCCAGCCTTCTGGGTCTTAAATTGGGCAGTCTGCCAGTTCTGGCTATAAGACAGTCGCACACCGTGCCACATCACAGCCACACCGGCGTGAATTTCACCTACATCCCAGACCTTGTCGACATGAGGGGCATTTGCACGGACTGTGCTGCCCTGAAGACTGGAATCATACCCTACGGCCTGTCCTTCGACACCACCGTAGAAATACCATGCCAGCGGGCGAGTAGCACGGAAAGCATCTGTTCCATCCGTTCCCGGGCCAATTGTCGAGTTTCCAAAATCGCTGTTCAAACCCTGACCAATACGGAAGGTCGCGGCTGCATCAGCATAAGTACGATAGTCACCGGCTGCGCCAGAGACCGCAGGCAGAACGTCCATCCCAACGCCATAGATGTTCACGATTGGCAGACGCCAGATACGTCCTGCCTGAATCTGCATGATTGGCTGATTAGCCAACTGATGGCTCCAGCCTTTGTTAGGCGTATCACTGATCAGATTGTGGAAGCCGTTCTGAACCTGGCGCCCCAGACCTGCAGGTCCCATGACACCAAACTGGATTCCCATGACCGTACGGGACAGATCCGTATCATTAATAAGATTAATGGTTCCCAGCAGAAGACCTGCATACGGACGATCACCCTGCGGCGGTTGGGCCATCTGGGTTTCACGAGGCGTCATGATCAGCTGCTGCAATCCGATACTGATCCGCTGCTGCCCATTGCCCATCAGGAAGTGGTTCAGATTCGCAAACGGAAGCGGCAGATTGTCCGTACCCGACGTCCAGTTGATACGCAGACCCGATGTGTAATACTGGTCCGACGTTCCCTTAAGCGTTGAAACTGCATCGTTTTCCCCCTGGATCGTCCAGGTCCCGTAGGGGTCCTGAAGAGGGGTCGCCATGGCGGACGAAGAGGCCAGTGCAAGCAGGGCTGTTGCCCCGAGGGAAAGAGTCAGTCGGGTCTGCATAGGCACCTCTGTTCTCACGAACGATCAGGATCTGGGGCATTTATAATGCGTTGTATGTCATCTCCGGGCTATGAAGCAAAGCCTTCCAGCGCTCGTGACAATCTTAAAATCCACGCGAGTTGGGCGCTTCTCTCACTTTCGTTGTGGCAGCCGAGCAAAAAACCATGCTAGTGATTCTCTTAGAGGAAGGCGCTGGCGCTGAACTCACCTTTTTTGAAATACGTCACGGCAGGGAATTGACCCCCTCTGTGGCGCCCCAGTCTCGGGATTAGACCGTTGAGAAACAACAGAACCGACCGCAGCTTTAACTCACCTCGCCGCGGCGGGTTTGACGGGGACTATTCGTCCCAGCCGTCCTATGGTGACCGTGGTGGCTTCGGTGGCGGTGGCGGCGGCTTTGGCGCCCCTCGTCGCGGTGGCGGTGCAGGCAGCAGCTTCGTCACAGCATCCGGCCCAGAAATCAGCTCCCGCGTTAAGTGGTTCAACACGGAGAAGGGCTTCGGCTTCGTGGAACTGGCTGACGGCTCTGGCGACGTATTCCTGCACGCCAACGCTCTTGGCAACGCTGGCGTAAGCAGCGTCAATCCGGGCGCAACCGTTGTTGTTCGCATCGGTCAGGGCCCGAAGGGTCGCCAGGTTGCAGAAGTTCTTTCCGTTGACGAAAGCACGGCTGAAGCACCGCGTGCGCGCGCTCAGTTCGGAGCTCCGCAGCAGCCGCGCTTTGGTGGTCCGTCCGCTCGTCCGGGCCGTCCGGCTCCTGATCTGTCCGATGCACAGGACATCCGCGGCACCGTGAAGTGGTACAACTCCACGAAGGGCTTCGGCTTCATCACGCCTGATTCCGGCGGCAAGGACATCTTCGTTCACGCTTCCGCTCTTGAGCGTTCCCAGCTTGCTACCCTCGACGAAGGCCAGACGATCAACGTCAAGGTTGTTCAGGGCCAGAAGGGTCCGGAAGCTGCTGTCATCAGCGCTGACTGATCTCGCTTCAGCTCTTTGCTGAACAAATAGAAAAACCGCTGTGGACTAGGTCCACAGCGGTTTTTTTTGTTCCGTATGAGCAAAAGCGACTTCCAATGACAGGGCGAAACCAGTTCGCCAAGATCTCGAAAACTCATGCCATCGAAGATTTAATAATCCCGCCCCTTGCTTCGGATCAGGCGCGCCTTATCACGCTGCCAGTCACGCTCGGCAATTGCATGACGCTTGTCTTCTTTCTTGCGCCCCTGCCCCAATCCAATCGTTACTTTTGCGACGCCACGGGCATTGAAATGGATATCCAGCGGCACAAGGGAAGCGCCCGCACGTGTTACAGCTGATAGATAATGAGCAATCTGCTTCTTGTGCATCAAAAGCTTACGAGGCGCCCGCGGCTCGAAGCGTGACAGCACCCCACCCTGATATTCAGGGATATAAGCATTGAAGAGCCAGATCTCTCCATCACGCTCTGCCGCATAAGCTTCTGTGATGGTCGAACGCCCTAGCCGGAGGCTCTTCACCTCAGGCCCCTTCAGAACAATACCAGCTTCTGTGGTTTCAAGAATCGTATAGTCGAACCGGCCTTTACGGTTCTGAGCGACGATCCCATGAGAGATCATGCCGCTCTTCTCTTTTTTTCCGGCCATCTAGAAATATCAGTCCAATAAATCGAGAGAACGCAAGGCCGCATCAATCGCCTTACGCGTTGCATCCTGAGGCTCAACCAGCGGCAGACGCAGAGTGGCGGTACAGAGACCCAGTCGGGACATAGCGTATTTGACCGGCCCAGGGTTGCTTTCCATGAACATCGCGTCATGCAACGGAGACAGCTGATCCTGAAGAGCGATCGCGTCCTGCACGCGCCCCTCATTCCAGGCCGCATGCATCTGTGCGCACAGATCCGGCACGACATTGGACGTCACGCCGATGCAGCCATCACCACCAGAAGCAAGGAACGAAACAACCGTATTGTCATCACCGGAAAGCTGATTCAGCGGCTTCTTCACATGACGACGCACGGCAATCGGGCGCGCCATATTGGCGGTGGCATCTTTCACACCCACGATATTCGGATGCTGACCCAGACGCCCCAGCGTTTCAGGAGTAATATCCACAACTGAACGGCCTGGAATGCAATATAGATACATCGGCAGCGGCGTCGCGTCCGCTATCGTCATAAAATGACGATAGAGACCTTCCTGTGTCGGCTTATTATAATACGGCACAACGACCAGCAGGCTGTCCGCACCGACAGAATGAGCATGCTTCGCCATCTGAACAGCTTCAGATGTGCTGTTTGAACCTGCCCCTGCCATGACAGGTACACGCCCATTCGATGTCTCGACACAGTGCGCGATAATCCTGCCATGCTCTTCATGAGACAGGGTCGGACTTTCTCCGGTAGTGCCAGCCGGAACGAGACCACTGGTACCGGCTTTGATCTGGCGCTCGATAAGCTTTGTCGCCACACCGAAATCGATACGTCCATCCGTATCCATCGGAGTAACCAGAGCCGTCAGCGACCCCCGATACATGCCCGTCTCCACCATCGTCTCGCCTCTGCTCATCATGCGTTCCATCCTGCTCATCCGATCCGTCAACGTCATATGCCGGAACGGGCAAGACTGCGTGGGTATGCACCCAAAATCTTCAAGTTATCACTGACCTGCTCCAGTTCTTTCAAAGCGGCTGCAAGCGCAGGCTGCTCCGGATGCCCTTCGACATCCATCAGGAACTGCGTCGCCGTGAAAGAACCGTTCAGCATGTAGCTCTCAATCCGGGTCATGTTTATACCATGCCGCGAAAATCCACCCAATGCCGCGTAAAGCGAACCAGCCGTGTTTCCAACCCGCATCAGAAGCGTGGTCAACGTATCGCTCCGGCTGACATCAGGAAAGTCCGGTGCAGGTGCTACACGGTAAAACCGCGTCGTATTATGGGCGGCATCTTCCACATTCCGCCGCAAAACCGTCAGGCCATTCAGTTCGCCAGCAAGAGAAGACGCGATGGCAGCATCCTCTTTACGCCCCCATTTTGCCACCAGTTCCGCAGCTCCGGCGGTGTCGAACTCCGGCACGGCTTCAAGGTTCAACTCACGAATGAGCTTGCGAACCTGCCCCAAGGCTACGGGATGGGTATGCAGACGCCTGATATCGGAGATTTCAGTGCCTGGCACCCCCAGAAGGCAATGCTCAACACGCTGAAAATGCTCCCCTACGATGTGCAGGCCCGCCTCCGGCAAAAGGGAATGAATATCTGGTACGCGCCCTGCAAGGGAATTTTCACAGGCCAAAAGTGCTTCATCCGCGCGGCCATCATGAACAGCCTCAATCGCAGCTGCAAAACTTGCGCATGGCAGAGTTGTCCAGCCCGGACGGGCCTGACGGCATGTGAGATCCGAATAGGCGCCAGGCCGCCCCTGAAAAGCAATGACCGGCATCAGACCAACTTCCTCACTCGTTCCAGATCTTCAGGCGTATCAACACCCTGAGGCGCGTGTTCAATACGTGCACATCCAATGGTCATCCCGGCTTCCAGCGCCCGAAGCTGCTCCAGGCTCTCCCGGCGTTCAAGTGCAGAAGGCTGTAGGGAAACAAAGCGCTCAAGTGCCTCCCGACGCCATGCGTAGACTCCAACATGATGCCAGTGCGGACCAGCGCCCCATGGGATCGGCAGGCGTGAAAAATAAAGCGCTCGCGCAACCGAACGCTCCCCGAAGTCACAGGCGATCTTTACCACCTGTTCGGCATTTCGCTCCCATTCGCTTTGGACAGGAGCTGCAAGCGTGCCGATGTCGAAGCTGTCTTGTTTCAGAGGCTCAAGAACTGCTGCCAGACTGGCAGGCTCAATAAGCGGCAAGTCGCCCTGAAGGTTGATAACCACATCATGTTCGCCAGCGGAATCAACCTGCTGAAGGGCAGCATGAACACGGTCCGAACCACTGGCCAGCGACGAGTCGGTCAAAACGCCTTGCACGCCTTCCAGCCCACTGATCGCATCAAGAATGTCCTGATCCCCGGCTGCGACCACCACTGTTCCAATTTTTGCTTCAAGAGCCCGTTTCGCAACACGGACAATCATGGGAAGACCGCCAATATCCGCAAGGGGCTTGCGCGGAAGACGGGTCGAGGCAAGTCTGGAAGGAATGATAATGATCGGGCGCATGGTCCTTCTGATGCCGCCCGCCTGATCGGGCGTCAATCTCACACACGGCTTTCTGACGGAAATTGAAGGAAAATATGATCGAAACAGTTCTGAACAAGGCGTTTGCCGTCGCCGAAGCCTGTGCCAATGCCACCCGCAGGACGGTCATCCCTCATTTCCGCACCTCCTTGCAGGCGGATGCGAAATCCGATGACAGCCCTGTCACCGTGGCCGATCGTACTGCCGAAAAAGTCATGCGCGCTATTCTGGAAGACGCTCTTCCGGACCATGCCATTCTTGGCGAAGAAAGCGGCATGAGCGGGCATGAAAGCGACTGGCTCTGGGTTCTGGACCCCATCGACGGAACACGCGCATTTCTGACGGGGCGCCCAACCTTCGGCACCCTGATTTCTCTTTTTCATCAAGGCCGTCCGGTGTTGGGTCTGATTGACCAGCCACTGACTGGGGAACGATGGATTGGTGCTGTGGGGCAGAAAACACGCTTCGTTTCGGACCGCTTGCCCGGCACGATCGGAACACGTCTTTGCCCAAGCTTGAAAGAATCCGAGTTATCCTGCACTTCGCCGGAAATCATGACGCCTGCCCATACGCCCCGTTTTGCCAACCTTCAAAAACATGTTCGGCGAACCTCATGGGGAGGGGATTGCTACGCCTATGGACTACTGGCGCTCGGCCAGATTGACGTGATTGCGGAATGCACGATGAACCCTTGGGACTGGGGCGCTCTGGTGCCCGTTATCGAGGGCGCGGGCGGTAGCATCACCGACTGGCAGGGCCAGCCCCTCAGCCTTGATAGCGATGGAACGGTTCTGGCCTGCGGCAACCCTGCCCTGCTTCCAGAGATCGTGAGCCACCTTTCCCATTTGTGAACGATGCGTTAGGCATGACGCCCCGGTGATCATGGGCCGGGACAGGTTGGAATGAGAGCCGGAGCCTTCCGGTTCAGGACCGGGATGGAAATATGGACGCGCAATTCTCTCTCCCCAAAAACAAGATCCGCATTCTCCTGCTTGAAGGCATCCATGAGAGTGCTGTCGAGCATTTCAATGTGCAGGGTTATGCAGAGGTCACACGCCTGAAAGGCGCCCTTGAAGGCGATGCTCTCAAGGAAGCGCTTCAAGGCGTGCACATGGTGGGGATCCGCAGCCGGACGCAGCTCACACAGGAGGTCATCGAGTCCGCTGACCGCCTGATGGCAATTGGCTGCTTCTGTATCGGAACAAATCAGGTCGATCTGACGGCAGCACGGATGGCGGGTATTCCCGTCTTCAATGCCCCGTACAGCAACACACGTTCTGTCGCCGAGCTGGTGATGGGCGAAGTGGTCATGCTGATGCGCCGTATTCCGTCCCGTTCTGAACAGTGCCATCAGGGCGGCTGGGACAAATCCGCCATCAATGCATGGGAAGTTCGTGGCAAGACGCTGGGTATTGTCGGTTACGGCTCAATCGGCTCGCAGCTTTCCGTTCTGGCCGAAGCCTTCGGTATGCGCGTCCTGTACTACGATATCATGCCACGCCTTCCCCATGGCAATGCAGTTGCTGTTGCCACGCTGAAAGATCTTCTGGCTCAGTCGGATGTCGTGACGCTCCATGTTCCGCAAACACCGGACACGGATCTGCTGATTGGCGAAGCTGAAATCCGGGCAATGAAGCCCAACTCCATCCTGCTCAACAACGCGCGCGGTAATGTCGTGGACCTGGAGGCGCTGGCTGCTGCTCTCAAGGACGGCCACCTCATGGGCGCAGGTGTGGACGTTTTCCCGGTCGAACCGAAGATTGCTGGCGAGCGTTTTGTTTCCCCGCTTCAGGGTCTGGAAAACGTGCTTCTCACCCCGCATATCGGCGGCTCCACGATGGAAGCGCAGGAGCGGATCGGCGTTGAAGTCGCGCGCAAACTGGTAGACTATTCGGATGTTGGCTCCACCATTGGTGCCGTAAATTTTCCGAGCGTACAGCTTCCGGAGCGGCCACGTGGCACGCGTTTCATGCACGTTCATGCCAATCGTCCCGGCATCATGCGGCAGATCAACGAACTGTTCGCAGCCGAGAACTGCAATGTGACGGCACAGTATCTGCAAACGGATGGTGAAGTCGGATACGTCGTCGTTGAAGCCGAATCGACTGGCCCTGACATGGACCAGCAGCTTCTGGACGGTCTGCGCGCTATGGACGGTACGCTCCGTGCACGCCTGATTTACCAGCGTTAACCATCCAGTAATATGTTCTGGCTACGATCTCGTCCCATGACGACATCCGGCCAGAACACACCTCCCAAAACGACACCTACTCTCGCCCGTATCCAGAGCTTCGCCTTCTCAGGCATCGAAGCGGTTCCGGTCACGGTCGAAGTTCAGGTTTCTACCGGTTTGCCTGCGTTTCTGGTCGTCGGCATGGCCGATAAATCTGTTGGAGAAGCGCGCGAACGCGTTCGCGCCGCTCTCACAGCGATGGGCCTCGCGCTTCCACCCAAACGTATTCTGGTCAATCTGGTGCCTGCCGACCTCATCAAGGAAGGCGCACATTTTGACCTTCCCATTGCCTTGGGTCTGCTGGTGGCGATGGGACTTTTGCCGTTCGAAGCCGTGTCTGCTTATGCCGCCGTTGGAGAATTGTCTCTGGATGGGCGTGTTAATCCAATCAACGGCGTGCTGTCGGCCGCTCTGGGTGCCGCGACAGAGGGGCTAGGTCTGATCTGTCCTTCGCTTCAGGGTACGGAAGCACGATGGGGCAATCCCGATCATGACATTCTGGCGCCGGAAACATTACTGGCGCTTGTTTCCCATTTCCGGGGCGAACAGGTTCTGACGCCTGTCCCACCGGCGCAAGGCTACATTCCCGATTACGGGCCAGACCTTGCAGACGTCAAAGGTATGGCACTGGGTCGGCGCGCTCTGGAGATTGCCGCTGCCGGTGGACATTCAGTTCTCATGAGTGGACCGCCCGGCGCGGGAAAATCCATGTTGGCATGTCGTTTGCCAAGTATTCTGCCGGATCTCACAACGGAAGAAATGCTGGAAACCAGCCGTATTCATAGTGTCTCCGGTCTTTTGAAAGAGGGACGCCTGACCGTTCGGCCGCCTTATCGTGCTCCGCATCACAGTGCGAGCCTCCCGGCCATGGTCGGTGGAGGTGCGAAAGCGAGACCCGGTGAAGTCAGTCTGGCGCATAACGGGGTGCTGTTCCTTGATGAACTGCCCGAATTCTCCCGCTCCTGTCTGGAATCGCTACGTCAGCCTATTGAGACCGGGTCCATCTCCATCGCACGCGCTGCCCAGCACACGACTTATCCAGCCCGTTTCCAATTTATTGCCGCGATGAACCCCTGCCGGTGCGGCTATCTGGGAGACCCGGAACGGAGTTGTCGTAAAGCGCCACGCTGCGGTGAGGATTACAGTGCCAAAATCTCAGGTCCCATGCTCGATCGCATGGATATCTGCGTGCAGATTGACCCTCTCTCCCCTGTAGAAATCAGCCGGGCACCGCGTGGTGAAGACAGTGCGACAGTTCGGGCCCGCGTTGAAAAAGCGCGGGCACGGCAGATCGAACGACAGGGTGCTTGCAATGCTCAGGTCTCACCAGACCTGTTTGTCATGGATGATGATGCTCGCTCCATGGCCGAACAGGCCGCCGAGAAAATGCGCCTCTCCAATCGGGGGCTGACACGCCTGATGCGGGTTTCCCGAACCATTGCGGATCTGGAAGGCACGCAGCAGATTCAACGCCATCACGTTGCCGAAGCCTTAGGGTTTCGGCGGCGTTGATCCGTTCTTACGTCGACCCAGATCCCGAAAAGACGGAATCATGGCGACCATGATGAACAGCGTGATCCAGAAATTGATCTGGTGGAACATCGCCGTTCCATACAGCCAGAAACCATAAAGCAAAGTTGCGGTCATGACGGCATAACCGACCAGCATGACCCACCAGATAATCCATTCCTTGCTTGGCATTACTGATCCACCCCTGCCAAACCATCCAGTCCGCGCGCCAGATCTGCCTTGAGATCCTCCACGTTCTCCAGACCAATATGCAGGCGGAAGGTTGCTGCTTTTGGCCCACCGTCTCCCGTCACGCGGCGAACATGTCCGGTCGTGGGCAGCACAAGGCTTTCGTAGCCTCCCCAGGAGGCCCCGATCCCGAACATGCTCAGACCGTCGATCATCCGCTCCGCCGCCACGACACTGATGTCCGGCTGAAGCTCAACACCGAACAACCCGCATGCACCCGTAAAATCACGCTTCCAGATGTTGTGCCCCGGACAGTCTTCCAGAGCCGGATGCAGCACGAGCGCCACTTCCGGACGTGTTTTTAGCCATTGAGCAATTTCAAGTGCGGAACGGGACTGATGAGCGAGGCGCACACCCATGGTTCGCAGACCACGAAGGGTCAGCCAGCAGTCATCCGGGCTGGCACACTGGCCAAGCTGGATGGAGGCATCCCGCAAGGTCTTCCAATGCGTCTCATCATTGACCGTGATGGAGCCGATAATAACGTCCGAATGGCCTCCCGGATATTTCGTCAGGGCCTGAATCGACACATCGACCCCATGCTCGAACGGCTGGAAAACACCGATTCCCCATGTGTTATCGAGGAACAGTAACGCCCCGGCCTGATGGGCCACGTCCGCCAGCATTGGCACGTCCTGCACTTCGAATGTGTGGCTGCCGGGGCTTTCAGCAAAAATGATGCGCGTTTCAGGCCGGGTCAGGGTCTCAATTTCTGCGCGTGTCGCCATTGGAGCGTAGTACGTTGTGCTAACGCCCAGACGTTTGAGCATGGTGTCAGCAAAGCGGCGCGTTGGCCCATAAACCGAGTCGGGCAGAAGCAGATGGTCGCCCTGCTCCAGAAACGCCAGCAGCGGCGTGGTACAGGCACTCAGACCGGAATTGACAACTTGTGTGTGGGTCCCGCCCTCAATGGCCGATAACAGGACTTCAAGTTCGTGCTGGATCGGTGTTCCCATTGCGCCATAAACCGCCTTATGGGCATGGCTACGACCATCCATCCGGTTCATGGATTCAAGCGTGGGGAACAGGACCGTCGAACCGCGCGAGACGGGCAGATTCACCAGTGTTCCGCTCTCGCTGGCCTCTGCACGCCCACCCTGTACAAGAGTTGATGCCAAGCGGTTCCAGCCCGCGCTGACGCGTGTTGCGAGATCGCTCATGCCTGTTCTCCCGTCACAATCGGCGCATCCGGATCACTTCCCCATTCTGCCCAAGACCCATCATAAAGTGCGCCATCCGGCAGTCCGGCGATTGCCAGCCCAGCCAGAAGTGTTGCGGCTGTCAGTCCTGACCCGCAGCTTGTAATCACCCGGCGCCCGGCAACCGGTGCGAACAGGGAGCGAAGCGTTTCCGGCGGCAGGAAGTAACCATGCTCGTCGATAAGCCGTGTCCAGTCCATGCTGAGAGCGCCCGCCATACGGCCACCGCGCACGCCCGGTCTCGGCTCAGGAACAGACCCCGCAAAACGCCCACGACTGCGGGCATCCAGAACAACCGTCTGAGAGGGTGCGTTCAGAATATCACCGCTCCCTGCCAGCAGACCGTAACGCGGACGCGTTCTGTACTGAGCAGGCTCCACACCCACAGGGTCTCCGCGTTCAACCGAGCCACCAGCTTCCCGCCATGCAGCCAGACCGCCATCCAGAATCCTGACATTCCGGTGCCCAAACAGGCGTGCCAGCCACCAGCCCCGACAGGCTCCGACGCTTCCCTTTCCGTCATAAAAAACGATTGGCGTGTCTTCGGTCAGACCGAGTTCGCCCATCAGACGCGCAAACCGGGCGGCACCCGGAACAGTATGCGGCAGGCGGCTCTCCGGATCGGCAAAGACATCAATGTCGAATCGACGTGCACCCGGAATATGGGCCTCACGGAACGCAGCGTCCGGATTCCCGTTCTGACCGGGCAGGAGAACGCTGGCATCCAGCGGAACGTAAGCCGTTGTCCCTGCAAGGAGGTCCTGTGCGGCAAGAAGCGGTGAATTCGTCATTCCTCTACCATAGGTCGAGGGATGCGCGGGACGCCAGAGCGTGGCAGACTGTTCAGCCATGAATATGCAGGTCCCTGCCTTGAAGCCATTGACCCCCCGGAAGTCTGTTCCATGACAACAGAGCGGATCATTCTGGGCTTCGTCCTTGTTGGCATAGCCTATGGATGCGGCGTCATCCTCTGGCCGTTCCTTTCGGCCATCCTCTGGGCGGCTATCCTCACTTTTTCCAGTTGGCCCATCTACCGATGGCTGAGACGCCATATCCGGCCGTCGCTTGCCGCACTGGGCATGATGTTTCTCAGTGCCGTGACCATTATCGTTCCCCTGTCGGTTCTCACATCCGCTGGAATCAGTGACATCCCGGAAACGATTGGCACTCTGGATACGCTCCTTCTCAGGGCAGGCTCGGCCGGACCACCTCCAGCCTGGATGGCTCATATCCCGCTGGCAGGGCCCCATCTGGTCGAATGGTGGCACCATCTGACCCATGACGTTGGCGCGGCCACGGAAATGCTGCGTCCCTATTTCGGCCAGATCGCTCACTACACGCTTGCCATCCTGATGAAGCTGGCCAGTGGTCTGGTGGAGCTTGTCATGGCTTTGTTTGTGGCATTCTTCCTCTGGCTGAACGGCGATTCGCTGGGTCTCACTATTACCGCGCTGATCGCCCGGATCGCTGGCCCTCGTGCCACCCCCCGTCTCATCAATGTCATCGGACGGACAATCCGGGGAACGGTGTACGGGGTACTGGGTACGGCAATCATTCAGGGTGTTCTGACAGGGATCGGCCTCATGATTGCAGGTGTTCCTTCCCCGGTTCTTCTGGCGGGTATTGCAGCGTTTGTTGCGGTCTTTCCCATTGGCGCGCCTTTGATCTGGATACCCGCGGCCATCTGGCTTGGTATGACCCACCATGTGGGGCATGGGCTGTTTCTGGCGGCTTACGGCGTAATCGTTATTTCCGGTGCGGACCATCTGATCCGACCGATCTTCATCTCACGTGGCGCGCAGTTACCCTATCTGCTGACCGTTCTGGGCGTTCTTGGCGGGGTTGTGGCTTTCGGCGGCCTCGGGATTTTCCTTGGCCCCGTCCTGCTGGCTGTTGGATACACGCTTACCAGTGAATTCGCTGCTGGCCCTCACCGACCAGAACCACGGCATCTTTATATTTCGGAGTCTTCCAAGTGACGGCATCGCTTCTGTCCGGCTCACCTTTTCGTATTCTGAGCTGGAACCTTCTTCGCTGGGACGGCGCATCGCTGGAAGACGTTCTGACCGTGATTCGTGCGGAAGATCCGGACGTCGTTCTGATGCAGGAAGCGCAGGTACCAGTTGATGTTCTGCCTGAAATCTTGGGGGGCTATTATGATCGTATTCCGCTTCCCGGTCGCCCGCATGGCACGGCATGCTGGAGTCGTCTGCCGTTCACGCGACCGCCGTCTTTCTGCCATCTGCCGCGTGGACTGGTTGTGAAGCGCACGGCGCAGATCATCGATTTCGGAAGTTTTTCCTTGGCCAACGTGCACCTGTCCCATGGACAGATCCTCAACCGTCGACAGCTTCGCAGCCTGACGACCAGCATGCATCGACGCGCTGTCATCATGGGGGATTTCAATCTTGTGGGCCCAGTCATGCTCCCCGGATTTCATGACGTTGGCCCCAAGGAAAAAACCCACCGGATGCTGGACCGCCTTCCCCTGCGATTGGATCGTTGCCTTGTCCGCGGCGTGAATCGCCTGGAAGCCCGTGCACTCCCGCGTTTCGGCTCGGATCACCGTCCGATTTCCGTCACGCTGCGCCTCACGCCCTAAGCCTTACAGATAGGGCAGGAAAAGCCTGAGTGCTGCATTACGGATCTGGATCAGATAGGGTGTCCGATCAATGTCGTGGTGGGTCAGTCGGTTTTTGCGATGCGTATCCATGAAGGCTGACAGATCCCGAGCTACGTCCCGATCGTAAATTTCCAGATTGATTTCGAAGTTCAGGCGTAGAGAGCGGACGTCCAGATTGGTGCTCCCAACAAAACTCCATTCCTCATCCACGACCATCAGCTTGGAATGATTGAACGGCGGATTGGCCATCCAGACCCGACACCCCGCATCCAGAAAAGGTCTCAGGTTGGCGTCGCGTGCAAAATCAATAATCGCGTGATTGCTGCTTTTCGGCACAACAATATCAATCACAACACCCCGTAAAGCTGCCAGATTGAGAGCCGAGGTAAAGCGGTCATCCGGCAGGAAATAGGGTGTCATGAGACGCACATGTTTCTTGGCCAGAGTAATGGCCTGCAACATGCCATATTCAATCTTCTCAAGATCGGCATCCGGGCCAGACGTAACGATCCGCATGGGAATATCGCCGACGGGCAGCGGTTCGGGCAGGTAAGGTTCGCCCTTGAGTTCTTCTCCCGTCGTGAAAGACCAGTCCCATGCAAATGCCACGGACAACTGATGCACGACCGGTCCACGCAGCTCGAAATGTGTATCCGCGACAGGGAGTTTTGTCCGTAGGCGAAGCATGTTTTCTTCGCCAATGTTCAGTCCGCCCATGAAACCGACCCGACCATCCACAACAAGTATCTTGCGATGGTTGCGGAGATTGATGAACGGCATGCGCCATGGCCATACGGAATGCATGAACCGGGAACATTTCACGCCATCGCGTCTGAGACGTCGCTCTATAGCACAGCGGAAATAGCCGCTCCCGATTCCATCCACCAGAACACGGACTTCCACACCACGTCTGTGTGCGTCCACCAGAGCTTCAGCAAACTGCTCACCAATCCGGTCTGCCCGGAAAATATAAGAGCAGAGAATAACCGATGTTTTCGCCTGCCGGATGGCGTCTATCATGACAGGATAGGCATTATCACCATCGTGCAGAACCTTCACGGAGTTCCCGCGCATCAAGGGGCGCTCTGTAAGACGACCCAGCATTTTTGCAAGCGGAGCCAGGTCCCCTTCCATCACCTGCCGGTACTTGGCGAGGAGTTCGCGCCCTTCCCAGGAGTGATGGTCGATCATCTTGCGCGCCCGGCGATGAACACGGTTGATACCGAACATCACGTAAAGTGCGGTTCCAAGAAATGGCCCGATCCAACAGACGCCAATCCACGCAGCGCACGCGGACGTGTTGCGTTTGTGGCGCAAGGCATGGAGTGTGACCATAATGGGCAGTGCCCAGCGAAGGCACGTCAGAACGAAATCCAGAACAGGCCAGTGCCTCATAAAACTCCCTGGCAGACCGAGACTGTGCTCTTTCCGCGAAGATGATGGATGCGTCAGCCGGATGTCTGAGCTACGCTAGGCAATCAATCCGGTATTTTCCAAGAGGAGCGACCCTGTGCAGCATCGTCCTCAGCTCTTCTATACGACAGAGCCAGCTCCCTGCCCGTACCTGCCCAACCGCATGGAGCGCAAGGTACTGACAGATCTTTCTGGCCCCGATGCTGCCTCCCTGCATGACCGTCTTTCCCAGGCCGGGTTCAGACGCAGCCACACGATTGCCTATGCCCCCGTCTGCATGGACTGCCGGGCCTGCAAACCGATGCGCCTGCCTGTGGCTCTTTTCCAGCCATCCCGCACACAGCAACGCATCTGGAAACGCCATCAGGACGTCAAGGCTGCCATTACAGCGCCAATTCCAACGCAGGAACAGTTTGCACTGTTTCAGGCGTATCAGAAAAGCCGCCATACAGATGGGGATATGGCCCATATGTCCTGGCAGGACTACGCCGATCTGATCTCAAACACTCCGGTCGAAACCATTGTCATAGAGTTTCGCACGTCGGCAGACCAACTCGTCTGTGTGTCTCTTGTCGATGTCATGTCGGACGGACTGTCCGCCGTGTACACCTTTTACGACCCCACGACCCCTGCTGCATCCTGGGGAACATTCTCGATCCTGTGGTTGCTCCATCTGGCCAAACAGCGCGGACATCTTCACCTCTATCTGGGGTATTATGTCCCTGGCAGTCAGAAAATGGCTTACAAAGCCACCTTCCAGCCTGCCGAGATTTTTCAGGGTGGTCACTGGACGCCCCTGATTCTCTCCGCCTGAAAGGTTAGTTCGGTTTGCGCAGCATCCATTGCGGTGCAGCCTTCCCGACCGCCCCACGGCGCCCTTCCAGCGGTGCCAGATCGGCAGCCGGGCGGACGCGCTGTCCCTCCTGCCACATAAGTCCATCCTCAAGCGTGAAAGCCCGGAGATCACGCAGTGTGCTCTCTCCAAGCTTCTGGAAGGAGACGCCCGATCCACGGCTCATCTCCGGCACCTGCTCCATTGGGAAGATCAGGGCACGCTTGTTTTGCCCCAAAGCCAGCACATGCGTTCCAACAGCCGGGATGCAGGCGAAGATGCTTTCGCCCTCCTTGACGTTGAAGACCTGCTTACCGGTCCGCTTCTCCGCCACGATCCCAGCTTCAGAAACAATCATGCCACGCCCACTCTCAGACGCGATCAGGCGCTTGCCGTCTTCCATGACAGGGAACATCGCAACCACACGCTCTTCCTGTGCAATATCCACAAGCGTCCGAACAGGCTGACCAAAGCCACGTCCACGGGGCAGATCCGCGGCTTTGAGCGTGAACGCCTTGCCTCCACTGGCAATCAGACAGATCCGATCCGTGCTCTGACATTCCGCCATGAGACCGGCTTCGTCCCCTTCTTTGAAGCGATGCCCCTGTGGGTCCAGCCCATGTCCCTTCATGGCCCTGATCCAGCCTTCGCGAGACAGAAGAATGGTCAGCGGTTCGCGATCCACTTCAAGCGCTGCCGAAATATCGATAGCTTTAGGGGGCTGTGCAATCCGCGTCCGTCGATCGCCCAGCGGGCCACTTCCGAACTTCTTGATCGTCGCATCCAGATCCTTGCCAATCCGGGTCCAGCGGCGCTTTTCAGATCCCAGAAGGGTCTCAAGAGATTTGCGTTCATCCGCAAGGGCATCACGCTCCTTGCGGATCTCCATTTCTTCCAGCCTGCGCAGCGAACGCAGACGCATGTTGAGAACGGCTTCCGCCTGAATATCCGTCAGGGTGAAGGTCTTCATCAGACTGACCTTCGGCTCATCTTCTTCCCGGATGATGCGAATGACTTCATCCAGATTGAGATAAACCGCGAGAAAACCATCCAGGATTTCCAGACGGCGCAGAACGGCCGCAAGACGATGGTTGGACCGACGCACCAGCACTTCATGGACATGCGCCAGCCAGGCCTGAATGACCTGCTTGATTGACAGCACACCCGGCACGCGGTCTCCGCCGAGAACATTCATGTTCAGACTGAAGCGGTTTTCCAGCGCCGTATTGCGGAACATCGTCTCCATCAGGACTTCAGGGTCACACCCCTTGGTCTTGGGCTCCAGCACCAGACGGATCTCCATCGTGCTCTCATCCCGCACGTCTCCGAGCAGCGGCAGCTTACGCTGCTCCATCAGCTCGGCGATCTGTTCGATCAGACGGGACTTCTGAACCTGATAGGGAATTTCCATGACAACGATGCACCAGGTTCCAAACCTGCCCTGCTCCACTTCCCAGCGCGCACGCGTCCTGAAGCTGCCACGACCGGTTTCATAGGAACGAATGATCGACTCGCGATCTTCAACCAGAATACCGCCGGTCGGGAAATCCGGACCGGGAATGAAATCGACCAGTTCAGCGACGGTCGCATCAGGTTTTTCGATCAGATACTTCGCCGCATGACAGATTTCTGCGGCGTTATGAGGCGGAATACTCGTCGCCATGCCGACGGCAATACCGGCCGCTCCATTAGCCAGCAGGTTCGGGAATGTGCCTGGCAGAACGACAGGTTCGTGGTCTTCGTTATCGTAAGTCGGGCGGAAATCCACGGCATCATCGTTGATACCGTCCAGCAGCGTCTGTGCAATTTCGGTCAGGCGGCTTTCCGTATAACGCATGGCCGCTGCGCCATCGCCGTCGATGGAGCCGAAATTACCCTGCCCTTCGACGAGCGGATACCGAACGGCAAAATCCTGCGCCAGACGCACCAGTGCTTCGTAAACGGACGCATCACCGTGCGGGTGAAACTTACCGATTACGTCACCGACGACACGTGCACACTTTTTAAACCCTGATGTGGGATCAAGGCGTAGCTGCTGCATCGCATAGAGGAGGCGCCGGTGCACCGGCTTGAGACCATCACGCACATCCGGAAGGGACCGCGACATGATCGTCGACATCGCATACGCAATATATCGCTCGCTCAGAGCCTCCGCGAGCTTGGTATCCTCAATATGACCCGCCAGATCAACGCCCATGCACTTCCCCTTTTCTCAGCAGGACTTAGACACTGGCGCCCGCTCCTGTCCAGCGTTGCGCTCGTTCTTCTTTCAGCCTGTTCGCCATACCGGCCGATCCTTCATGAAGAAGACACGCTGGCCCGCAACGGCTTCGTCGCCCATCAGGCTGATACCACAGCCCGATGGCAGATGATGAACCTGCTGCCTCCGAACACCATGACCTATCGCATGCAGGGCAATATCGCCGTGATGCTCTATGCCGACCCGACCGCATGCGGGTGCGTCTATATGGGCAATATGGTGGCCTATCACGCCTATCAGCTCAGCCACCCTGTTTCCGCCGATGATGAGCAGCGCATGACAGCGGAAATCAACCAGCATCCGGGATGGGACTGGTCCGTCTGGAACTGGACTGCCGACCCGGATGTCGTCAGCGGGGTTCGTCCGGGTCCTGTGCAGGTTCGATATTGAGATCTTCGGTGACCTCATCTTTTCCGGCCAGCCTGCGAAGACGCTCGAACAGCCTTTCGCGCGCCGCAGGCAAGGGCTGGTGCCGCACGCCAAAAACCCACCGTGAAAGAAAGTGGCCGGTCAGCGTCATTCCTGCCAGCCAGTCTTCAGGGCTGCCGTCTTCGGTTTCATTGGCCAGAAGCGCAGGAAGCACCAACAACCGATCGCGCCAGGCACCAGCGCCCTCTTCGCTTACGGCACGCCCGGACTTTGGGGAGACAAAATTCAGGTTGTCACACCCTCCGGTGACGGCACAGGCAGAAAGATCCAGCCCGTAACCCAGTTCGCCCAGCAATTCTCGTTCCCAGCGCAGATAGGCCGCTATGGGAGGCGGCTCAGGCGCAATTCCTATCAACGTCAAAAGCCGGATCAGGCGCATGAAAAGTTCGGGATGAGCTTCCCCTTGGGGTAGAGCACCATCCGCCAGAGCGCACGCACTACTCACCATGGCCAGTTGAAGAGGAAGATCAAGCAGTCTTGCCCCTACACTCTGAACAGGTTCAGCCGTAACGGCACCAAGCTGATCTGACAGTCTGGCACGCCAGCGCGCCATGACAAGATTACCTGTTTGCCACAGAGGGGCCTGTTTTCTGGACCCGCCACCGCGCACCATTCCGTGTGAAACGCCATGCTCTTCGCTCAGCAGATGAACAAGAGCACTGCCTTCTCCGTAAGGACGAACAGACAGGACAAGCGCAGCCGCTTCCCACTCCATCACAGCACGATGCTCCCGACAAAGACCAAAAACAGAAAAACTCCCGCACGAGTACCGTGCGGGAGTTTCCAATCTCTTTCGGTTTCAACCAGGCAGACAAGCCTGCCTGGTCAAATGGAAAAAGACCTTACTTGGTGCCAGCAGCAGCAGCCACTTCGGCAGCGAAGTCGTTTTCTTCCTTCTCGATGCCTTCACCAAGCTGGAAGCGCTCGAAGCCAACCAGCTTCGCGCCAGACTTTTCCACAACCTTGGCCACGCGGCTTTCGCCATCGAGAACCCAGACCTGCTCCAGAAGAACGACTTCTTCGTAGAACTTGCGGATACGACCTTCGACCATCTTCTCGATGATGGCTTCCGGCTTGCCGGAATCACGGGCCTGTTCGATCAGAACCGTACGCTCACGCTCCAGGGACTCCGGATCGACGCTTGCAACATCCAGAGCAGCCGGACGGGTTGCAGCAACATGCATGCCAATCTGGCGGCCGAGCGTCAGGAGAGCGTCGGACTCGGACGGAGCCTGAAGGGCTGCGAGAACGCCGATCTTGCCAATGCCCGGGCGCAGTGCGCTGTGGACGTAGCTGGCGACAACACCGGACTCAACGGACAGAACGCGAGCGCGACGGATCGACATGTTCTCGCCGATCGTAGCGATCAGATGCGTCAGTTCGTCGGCAACCGTACGGCCGGACGGAACCTTGGCTGCCTTGATGGCTTCCAGATCTTCGCCAACTTCCAGGGCAACCTGAGCAACCTGCTCAACGAAGGCCTGGAATGCTTCGTTACGGCCAACGAAGTCCGTCTCAGCGTTGACTTCAACCATAGCGGCGCGGTTCGGACCGGAGACAACGCCAACCAGACCTTCAGCCGTTGTACGGCCGGACTTCTTGGCAGCCTGGGACAGACCCTTGGTGCGAAGCCAGTCGATGGCTGCTTCCATGTCAGCAGCGGCTTCCGTCAGAGCCTTCTTGCAATCCATCATGCCTGCGCCGGTCTTCTCGCGCAGTTCGCGAACCAGGGCTGCGGTGATTTCTGCCATGTTCTCTTATCCCTCGAAAAGATCATGCGGCCGAGCGTAAACGCCCGACCGCATGCATGTTTCTTCCAGTTACCGCATCTTCAGATGATGACACGGCACGCTGTCTCAGTTGGCGGCTGGAGCCTGCTCTTCAGCGGCTTCCAGAACAGCCGTCTCAGCCGGCAGTTCTTCTTCAGCACCGATGTCATGACCCGAAGCAGCCAGTTCAGCGGAAATACCGTCCAGAACTGCGCCGGAGATCAGGTCGCAATACAGCGTGATCGCACGGATTGCATCGTCGTTGCCCGGGATCGGGAACGTAACGCCAGCCGGGTTGGAGTTGCTGTCCAGAATGCCGATGACCGGGATACCCAGCTTGTTGGCTTCTTCAACAGCCAGCTTTTCCTTGTTCGTGTCGATCACGAAAATCAGGTCCGGCAGGCCGCCCATTTCCTTGATGCCGCCGAGGGAACGCTCGAGCTTCTCGCGGTCGCGCGTGATGTCGAGAACTTCCTTCTTCGTCAGACCAGCCGTGTCACCAGCAAGCATTTCATCGATCTGGCGCAGACGCTTGATGGAGCCCGTGATGGTCTTCCAGTTCGTCAGCATGCCGCCGAGCCAGCGATGGTTCACATAGTACTGACCGCAACGCTGTGCAGCTTCAGCAACGTGCTCAGCAGCAGCGCGCTTCGTGCCAACGAACAGAACGCGGCCACCGTTGGCAACCGTCTCACGGACCAGCTTCAGAGCGCGGTCGAGCAGCGGAACCGTCTGCTGCAGGTCGATGATGTGGACCTGGTTGCGAACACCGAACAGGTACGGCGCCATGGCCGGGTTCCAGCGACGGGTGTGGTGACCGAAGTGAACACCGGCTTCGAGCAGCTGGCGCATGGTGAATTCTGGCATTGCCATGATTCAAATTCCTAGCATCTGGTTGGACCTCCGCATGGCGACGTCCCTTGCGGAACACCAGAAAACCTCAGGGCCATGCGTGCGGATTGACCGCCTTCTCCCACGAGGGATGCCAGCGGACGAGCGCGATATGGCCGATCTTCACTCAGATTGCAAGGGTTTTCCGCCAGATCAGCGCTGTTCAGCCTTCTCGACCCCCCGAACAGTCCGTAGGCGTTCAGCCAGACGTGGTGTGACGCGATATGTGCCTGGAAGGGCGATTTCCACATCTCTTGTTTCTTCGAGAGACGGCAGGAAAACAACTTTCCCGTGTCCTCCCCGCATCTCCGCCAACATTTCAGAAAGCGTGGGAAGCGCATCCATCTGCTTCAGCCATACGCGCATTTCAGACCGTTCAGCCGCAGCAGCGGTTTCGAGATCCATGACGCTTTGCGCCGTAATCCGCAGCGCATCTCCATCCAGTTTAAGCTCGGCTGTCACCAGAATAGCCTGTCCAGCCACCAGAAGATCCCGGCACGAAATCAGAGTTTCCGCGAAAAGCGTAACTTCACACCCGCCGCCGCTGTCCGAAAGGTTGACCCAGGCCATCTTTTTGCCAGTGCGGGTCGGACGCTCTTTCTTATCAACAACGCACCCCGCTATTTTGACGCGCATAGTGCCTGTTTTTGCAGCATTTTCCAGAGCGTTAGAGGGTGTGACACCTAGCCTTCTGAGAACCGTACGATAAGCATCCAACGGGTGAGCGCTCATGTGAAAGCCAATGGCCGAGGCCTCAAGCGACAAGCGCTCGAAATCCGGCCACGGACGACCTTCATTCAACCGCAGAATCTCACGATCCTGACCGCTACCGCCAAACAATCCTGACTGGCCCATCTGCTGCTCCTGAGCCCGCGACTGCGCTCGACGTAACAAAATGTCTGCACTCGAAAAAACGGTATGTCGATCCTTAAGAAGACTGTCGAAAGCTCCTGATTTTGCAAGACTTTCTATCTGTATTTTATTCAGGCTTTTGGGATCACAACGCTCTGCAAAATCCGTTAGATCCTGGAAAGGCTTATTACCGCGAGCGGCAACGACAGACTCCATTGCGGCTGCACCAACACGCTTGATGGCGGATAGCGCATAGCGAATTCCTTGACGACCATCCTCAAGTGCCTCGATCGAGAAATCTGCCATGGACTTGTTGATGTCGACAGGGAGAACTTTAATGTTCATCCGCCGCGCTTCCTGACAGAGAGCTGCCAGCTTATCTGTCTTTTCCCGCGCGAGTGACATACAGCCCGCAAGGAACGCAACAGGATGGTTCGCCTTCATCCACGCTGTTTGATACGAAACCAACGCATAGGCTGCGGCATGAGACTTGTTGAAGCCATAATCAGCAAAACGAGCCATAAGATCAAAGACTTCGACGGCTTTGTCTTGAGGGATTCCTCTGGCTGTTGCACCTTCCGTAAAGATCTCGCGCTGCTTCTCCATTTCGGACGCGATCTTTTTGCCCATGGCGCGTCTTAGAAGATCAGCGCCACCCAGACTGTAGCCGGCCATCTTCTGGGCGATCTGCATGACCTGTTCCTGATAGACCATGATGCCATAGGTCTCTTCAAGGATGTCACGGATCTCTTCGTGCGGCGGTTCCCATGGTTCACCGTGCTTGCGGCGGCAGTAATCCGGAATGTTGGCCATTGGTCCCGGACGATACAAGGACACACCCGCAATCAGATCTTCCAGACGGCTGGCAGCCATTTGTTTGAGCATGTCCCGCATACCCGCGCCTTCGAACTGGAAGACACCGGCCGTATCCCCTTTGGCCAACATCTCGAAGGTTTTGGCATCATCCAAAGGAATACGTGAGAGATCGACGATAACACCTTGTTCTTTAAGGAAATCCAGACCTCTTTTCAGAATTGTCAGGGTCGTCAGGCCAAGGAAGTCGAACTTCACCAGTCCAGCTTGTTCAACGAACTTCATGTTGTACTGGGTAACCAGCATATCGCTCTTCGGATCGCGATAGAGCGGCACAAGCTCGACCAGTTCACGATCCCCGATCACCACGCCCGCAGCATGGGTCGAGGCATGGCGATAGAGCCCCTCAAGCTGGAGAGCGATTTCCAAAAGACGCTTCAGCGCCTCATCACTGTCCCGCATTTCTTGCAGGCGCGGCTCTCCTTCAATCGCCTGCGCCAGGGTAACGGGTTTGGCAGGATTATTCGGAATAAGCTCGGCAACGCGATTAACCATGCCGTAAGGCAGACCCAACACACGCCCTACGTCCCGAACCGCCGCCTTTGCCTGCAGCTTTCCAAAGGTAATGATCTGAGCGACGCGACTGCCGCCGTACTCTTCGCGGACATATCGGATCACTTCGTCACGGCGGTCCTGACAGAAGTCGATATCAAAGTCAGGCATAGAGACGCGTTCCGGGTTCAGGAATCGCTCAAACAGGAGCCCGAATGGAAGCGGATCGATATCGGTAATGGTCAAAGCGTAAGCAACCAACGATCCAGCGCCCGATCCACGTCCTGGGCCCACGGGAATATCATGAGCCTTGGCCCATTGGATAAAGTCGGCCACGATCAGGAAGTAACCCGGGAATCCCATCTTCGCGATGATGTCGAGTTCCGTCTGAAGGCGTTCGGAATAGATTTTCCGTTTATCTTCATCGGCATTGATCGCCTCAAGGCGCTTTTCCAGCCCTTCCCACGCCATGGCCCGCAGCGTTTCTTCTTCCGTTGAACCTTCGCGAACCTTGGGACAGATGGGCAGCAGTGGCTTGCGGGTACAGGCGGCTACGGCGCATTTCTGCGCAATAATCAGCGTGTTATCGCAGGCTTCCGGAAGATCCTTGAAAAGCTCCCGCATTTCGGCAGGCGTCTTGAACCATGCCTGTGGTGAAACATGCCAGCGGTCAGCCTCCGCCATGGTCCGCCCCTGTGCGATACAGATCAGAGCGTCGTGCGCTTCATGCATCTGTGGCGTGGGGAAAAAGCATTCATTGGTCGCGACAAGAGGAATGTCGAGCTTATCGGCCAGAGGCACAAGAATACTCTCAATTTCCCGCTCGCCAGCCTCACCCAGACGATTCAGTTCGACTGCAATGTTCTGTGGAAATGCCTCCATCAAACGGCGCAGAAGAACTTCCGCCTCGTCTTTCTGTTCATCATAAATCAGGCGATTGATCGGCCCACGATTACCCCCGGTGAGCAGAAAAAGACCATCCGCATGCTGGCACAGAACATCTACGGCAACGGTGGGGTCAGCCGGATCACCATTCAGGAAGCCATGCGAGGACAGGATCTGCAGATTGGCAAGACCCGTTTCGTTCCGTGCCAGAACCACCAGCGGTTCGGAAGGCGCGCCGGGTTTTGTGCTCCGCGATGGTAGGGAGAGCTGGCAGCCAACGATAGGTTGAACACCGGCATTGCGACAGTAGAGGGAAAATTCCAACGCCCCGAAAAGATTGCCACTATCCGTCAGGGCGACGGCAGGCATGGCATTTTTGGTGGCAAGCCCGACGAGATCTGCAATGCGAATGGCTCCCTGACTCAGGGAGTATGCGGAATGATTGCGAAGATGAACGAAATCGGCATGAGACATGCCATCATTCTATCAGGACCGACGAGCAGATACAGCGCTCTTCTCGCCAGTTCAGGGCAATTCAGAAAGAAACGAGCTTTCCATCCCGCAACGTAACCGTGCGGTCCATGCGCGCTGCGAGCTCCTTGTTGTGGGTTGCGATAAGGGCTGCAACGCCCTCCTCACGCACCACACGCAGGAGTTCGTCAAAAACATGATCGGAAGTCGCGATGTCCAGATTGCCTGTCGGTTCATCCGCCAGAAGAAGCTTTGGACGATTGGCAAGCGCACGGGCAATCGCGGTTCGCTGCTGCTCTCCACCAGAAAGGCGTCCAGGCAGGGAGTTGAGGCGATGAGACAGGCCAAAACGACCTAGCAGATCCTCTGCACGCGCTTTTGCGGCTTTTGCCGAAACGCCAGCCACCAACTGAGGCAGCATCACGTTCTCACAAGCCGTGAATTCACCAAGAAGATGATGAAACTGGTACACGAAACCAATCTGATCCCGACGCACTGCTGTTCGCACGGTATCGCTCAAACCGCTGACCGGCTTTTCGCCAATATAGACAGTGCCTTCCGTTGGCGCTTCCAACAATCCTGCCAGATGAAGCAGCGTGGACTTACCAGTACCGCTCGGCGCTACAAGAGCTACAATTTCGCCTGGATAAAGAGAGAACGATGCACCAGAAAGAATTTCCAGTGTCTCTTCACCAGATTTGAAACGACGGGTCAGATTTTCGAGCCTTAGAGCTGTCATGCGGGCTTCACTCATGGCGCAGAGCCTCGATTGGATCAGTCCGCGCAGCTCTCCAGGACGGATACAGTGTAGCCAGCAGCGACAAGACCAGTGACATGGCAATCACCTCTCCAACCTGCGACCAGACGAGTTTGGCTGGCAGCCGCTCAAGAAAATAGACTTCCGGATTGAAAAGATTGGTTCCCGTCAGAGACTGGAGCCACTGGCGGATACGCTCAATATTGAGCGCAAACGCGATACCCAGTGCCGAACCTGCCGCGGTCCCAACAATCCCGACGAATGCACCATTCATCAGGAAGATTCGCATGATCGCGCCGCGGCTCGCACCAAGCGTACGAAGCACAGCAATATCGCGCGTTTTGTCCTTCACCATCATGATGAGGGACGAAATCACATTGAAGGCCGCAACCAGAATGATGAGCGTCAGGATGAGGAACATGACGTTCTGCTCGACTGTGACGGCATCGAGAAAACCATTCGCGCTCTGCGTCCAGTCCAGAACCCGAAGGCGTGGGTCATCAAGGCGCTGCGCAATAGCCTGACGTGTAGGCTGGACGTTCGACGGATCGTTGGTCGAGACCTGAATCAGGGAAACAGCGTTTCCAAGCATCAGAAATTTCTGTGCGGCAGGAAGCGGTACCAAAACGATGTTTGAATTATAGTCGTTCCAGTTGGCATCGAAGATCGCGGCCACATGATATGTTTTTACACGCGGCATTGTGCCAAACGGCGTTGCCTGACCATCCGGGGACAGGAGCGTAATTGGAGAGCCAACCGTTAAGCCCGCGCGATCTGCCATCGTCGTCCCGATGGCAACCGCGTCGTCTCCAGTGAAACGATCAATCGAACCAGCAATAATGCCACTACTCAGAGCACGCCAATCCCGAAGATCCTGCTGGGCGACACCCTGAACCTCTGCGCCAGTCGAATACCGACCAGCTTCGACAAGTACAGTCCCCTGCGCCATGGGAATGACAGACTTCACGCCCGGCACAGAGCGAATAGCCTCGACGTCGTTCTGATAGGCCTCGATAGGGCGTCCGTAGCCAAACACGGTAAGATCCCCGTGCAAGCCAAGGATACGCCCCATCAGATCAGCCTTAAACCCGTTCATCACCGACATGACGATGATGAGCGTAGCCACCCCGAGCGCAATGCCGACCAATGAGAAAACTGCAATGATCGAGGCGAAGCGTTCGCCACGGCGGGCACGCAGATAGCGCCCCGCCACCATACGCTCGAAGCGGCCGAACATCAGGCGGCTCCGATCTTGGCCAGCGCTTCAGCCACCGGCAGTTCGAACCGCTCACCGTCTGCACGACGCTTCAGTTCAACCTTGCCTTCCTTGGCACCGCGCGGACCAACAATGATCTGCCAGGGATGCCCCATCAGATCAGCATCATTGAACTTCACACCTGCACGCTCGGAGCGGTCATCGTACATGAAGTTCTCAGGATCGGCCCCGTAGATCTCTTCGCAGATTGCATCGCAGGCTTCGTCACCCGGGCGCAAATTCAGGATCGCAGCTTTGTACGGCGCGACGGAATCCGGCCAGATGATACCAGCCTCGTCATGCGAGGCCTCGATGATCGCGCCAACCAGACGGGACACACCGACGCCATAGGAGCCCATATGAGGCGAGAATTTCGCCCCATCGGCACCGCTGACTTCGATCCCCATGGATTCCGTGTACTTGGTGCCGAAGTAGAAGATGTGGCCCACTTCAATGCCACGTCCTTCCCGCTTCCGGTCATCCGGCACTTCAGCCCAGGCAGCCTCGTCGTGCTTCTCATCCGTTGCGGCGTAGTGATCCGTTACGGATGAGAAGAATGCAGCGAGATCTTCCTCGTTGTCACAGTCCACCGGACGGCCCAGCCAGTCCTGCTCTTCCAGAGCCGCGTCGAAGAACACGCCGCTTTCACCTGTCGGGGCCAGAACCAGAAACTCATGGCTGAGATCGCCACCGATCGGTCCCGTATCTGCAACCATTGGCACAGCGCGAACGCCAAGACGCTGGAAAATCCGCAGATAGGACAGCATCATGCGGCGATAGCTGTTAACCGCGCCCTGATAGTCTGCATCGAAGGAGTAGGCATCCTTCATGAGGAATTCACGACCACGCATCACACCGAAGCGCGGGCGGACCTCATCACGGAACTTCCACTGGATATGATACAGCGCCTTCGGAAGCTGCTTGTAGGAACTAACGGACGATCCGAAGATATCCGTGATCATTTCCTCATTGGTCGGTCCATACAGCAGCTCACGACCATGCCGATCCTGAATACGGAGCATTTCCGGACCGTAAGCGTCATAACGCCCCGAACGACGCCACAGATCAGCAGACTGAAGTGTCGGCATCAGGACTTCCTGAGCACCAATGGCATCCTGCTCTTCGCGGATGATCTTCTCGATGTTCCGCAGGACGCGCAGACCAGCTGGCAGCCACGCGTAAATACCGGACGATGTCTGACGAACCAGACCTGCACGCAGCATAAGGCGATGAGACGCAATCTGCGCCTCCGCCGGAACTTCCTTCAGCGTCGGCTGAAAGGCTTTACTCAGACGCATACTCTATTTCTTCTCTTAGACGCGCAGCAAATGAACATCGACAAGCGGACGCTTCTGAAGCTTCCGCCCCAGCGCACGGCGCAGAGCCGTCTTGGCTGCGTCACGGAATGCCGTGTCGTCCTGTCGCAGTTCATCCGGGATTTCGTCAATGGAATCAGCGAATTCTTCCTGAATGCGAATGCTTTCCGGATCTTCCACCTCAAGCAGACCAGGTGCACTGATCTTGGGCTCGCCAATGACATAGCCTTCGTCATCTACAGCGAAACTCGCAATGACCATGCCGTTAAACAGCATCTTGCGGCGGGCAGCCAGAACGCCACCCGTCATCGGCAGAAGGCGCCCACCATCCAGTGCCAGACGACCAGTCGGCGCCGTGTCAACAACCCGGACATCACCTGGAGACAGATTCAGAATGTCACCATCTTCCAGCAGGATCGGTTCAGAACCCATCTCGTGCGCCAGAGCAGCATGAGCCGTCAGATGACGCCATTCACCATGGGTCGGAATGCTGTATTTCGGGCGGACAATCCCGTACAGCACACGAATGTCATCGCCCGTTGCATGGCCGGACGTATGCACCTTCGCATCCTTGTCCGTCAGAACCGTCACGCCACGACGGGACAAATTGTCCTGCACGGCCATGACAGCCTGCTCATTCCCCGGAATGACGCGTGAGCTGTAAATAACCGTATCGCCCTCGCCGAGCGAAATATTCGGATGGGTATCCGAGGCGATGCGAGACAGCGCAGAACGAGGTTCGCCCTGACTTCCCGTGATGATCATCAGAAGATTATCATCATGGATATCGCGTGCATCCTGCTCCGTCAGGAACGGCGGCAGATCACTGAAATAGCCGCACTCACGGGCAGCCGTTTCAAGATTACGCAGGGAACGCCCCACGATCATGACCGCACGACCAGCGGACATGGCAGCCTTCGCAATACTCTCAACGCGCGCCACGTTACTGGCAAAGCACGTCACGGCCACACGGCCATGAAGGCTCGTGATCAGATCCGTCAGGCCCTTGCGAACATCAGCCTCAGACTCTGAACGCCCTTCCTTCATGACGTTGGTGCTGTCACCCACCATCGCCAGAACGCCCTCATCTCCGAGGCGACCGAATTCTTCAAGATCCGTTTTCGGACCGACCAGCGGGTTCTCATCGAGCTTCCAGTCGCCCGTATGCACAATGAGACCATGCGGCGTCCGGAGAGCAACAGCCTGCGCTTCAGCCACAGAGTGGGTGACAGCAACAAACTGAAGATCGAAAGGTCCGACGTGGAACCGCGAGCTTGGCATCACGACATGGATCTTCACCTGATTGACCAGATGAGCCTCATGCAGCTTCCGACGCAGAACAGCCGCAGCAAACGGGGTCGCATAAACCGGGCAACGCAGATACGGCCATAGATGCGCGACAGCACCAAGGTGATCTTCGTGCGCATGGGTAATCACGAGGCCGCAGAGGTCTTTTGCTCGATCCGCAATAAATGTCGGATCTGGCATCAGAACTTCGGCTTCAGGCGTATCATTGCCCGAAAAGCCAATGCCACAGTCGATGGCGAGCCAGGTTTCCTTGTTGTTTTTCGTGAGACGATAAAGATTGAAATTCATGCCGATCTCGCCCGTCCCGCCCAGAGGCAGGAAGGACAAACCGTCAGGTGTATCCGTCATAGTTGTTCCTTACATGTGTTAACATCATCAGTGATATTCATTGCCGAAAGCCTACATGCCTTCGGGGGAATGGGTGTGCTGAGCCATCGCATTACGATCAGCCAGAAGACGGAGGCCATCCAGGGTCAGGTCCGGGGCCATCACGTCGAACAGGTTGGTGCCCTCTGAAAACAGAGGCGCGAGACCACCCGTTGCAATAATCTTGGGGCGACCGCCCATTTCTTCGGAAATTCTGCCCACGATCCCTTCAACCAGGCCAACATAGCCCCAGAAGAGTCCGGAACGCATGGCAACGCTTGTGCTTCGGCCAATCGCGTTCAGAGGACGCCCGATGCTCATGCGTGGCAAACGGGCAGCCGCTCTGTGCAAAGCGTCGATGGAAAGATTAACGCCCGGAGCAATCGCTCCACCGCAGTACTGGCCATGTTCATTCACGACATCAAACGTCGTTGCCGTGCCAAAATCAACAACAATGAGAGGGCCGCCATAAAAGTGCTGGGCTGCAAGACCGTTCAAACGGCGGTCTGCTCCAAGTTCGGAAGGATTATCAACCAGCGCTTCAATGCCCCACTCCAGACCTGCATTGGCTACAAGCGGCTCAACATCCAGCCACTGTCTGCAAAAACGACGTAAATCGTAAAGCGCCGCAGGAACAACCGTTCCGATGATAGCACGTGTGATGGAGCCAGCATTCAGCCCAATGCGATCAAACAGACCCAGAAGCCAGACAGCATATTCGTCAGCAGTACGGGAGTCGCTCGTGGACATGCGCCATTGACCGACCCACGACGATCCATCGTGGACTGCAAACACAACATTCGTGTTGCCAGCATCAATGACGAGAAGCACGTTTCAATCCGGTCCTTCAGTCCAGCAAGATATCGCCGGTTACAACCGGTATGATTTCACCACTTGGAAGCGCAAGAAGCAGACGTCCCTGCTCGTCCAATCCTGAAAATGAACCTGATATATATGTTTCACGGCGCTGAACCGCAAGATGACGTCCGACAGGATGCGCACGTTCAAGCCACGCCTCCCGAATTGGAGCAAATCCTGCAGCTTCCCAGACACCAACCCAATGATCCATCTGCAGGGTCAGGTTACGACCAAAAACCACGGGATCAGGGGGCGCAGCCACTTCGGACAACGCGGACAATTTGCGGCCTTCAATTTCGGGAGCTTGCCGGAGATTGGCTCCAATGCCAACGACGATCCATTTATGATCTGCACGTCCCCCTGCTTCGATCAGAACGCCTGCCATCTTGCGTTCAGAGAGCAGAAGATCATTCGGCCATTTCAACATGAAATCAGCTTCACCCGTACTGAACTGCCGCGCAGTCTCGTAGAGGCTCAGAGCCGTCAGAAAAGGAATAGCAGCCAGAAAATCTGTTGCATTCACAGGTCGGAAAAGAAGAGATATTGCCAGATTACCGCCAGGATCGACCCAGCTTCTACCACGAGTTCCGCGCCCGGAGGTTTGGGCAAAAGCCTGAATGGCGAGCTTTTCTTGCGCTCCAGCCTCAGCTTTTTCTTTACAGAGATCGGAAGTCGATCCCAACGTCTCATAGAGTTCGAAACGCCAGGCCATATGTACAGTCAGTCTTCATGTGGTGGGCGATGACAGGATTGAACTGCCGACCCTCTCGGTGTAAACGAGACGCTCTACCGCTGAGCTAATCGCCCTCAGAAAACACGTGGTCTATATACACGGTTCTGAGCGCCCGTAAAGACACCCAGAACCATAAAAGCGAATTTTTTTATTCGCTTACGGCGTCCTTAAGACCCTTGCCCGGCTTGAAACGGACAGAGGTAGATGCCGGAATGTCGATCTCTTCGCCCGTGCGCGGGTTACGGCCCTTAGCAGCCTTACGCGTAGCGGTAACGAAGCTACCGAAGCCAACGAGACGGACTTCCTGCTTCTTGGCAAGCGTCTTCTCGATCGTGCTGAACACCGCATCGACAACTTCGCTGGCCTTTGCCTTCGGAAGATCGGCGGCGTCTGCAACGGCGGCGATCAGTTCCTGCTTGTTGAGGGGCTTCTCCATGATGTGCCTTTCTGGTGTTAGAGCACCCGAGCCATCCTCCGAAGAGTCTTGCGGCTCAGGTGCTTGTTCGATCTGCGGCCGCACTATGAAGCGCTTTTTGGCCGCGTCAACTGTAAGAATCGCAGAAGGACCCAACCGTTAGTGTGGAAGTGCCGCCGGAGAGGCTTTCTCGCCAGCAATTCCACCTATCGGGTCCACACTTTCATCCCATTCAATTGCCTCAGGCATGCGCGTGAGGGCAATTTTCAGAACCTCATCGACATGGGCAACTGGAATGATCTTGAGCGCATGACGGACATTTTCAGGAACCTCTGCAAGATCCTTTTCATTGTCCTTCGGAATGAGAACGGTCTTGATTCCAGCTCGCAATGCAGCCAGCAGCTTCTCTTTCAGGCCGCCAATCTCCAGCACACGCCCACGAAGCGTAATTTCGCCCGTCATCGCAACATCCCGGCGAATGGGGATCTGCGTCATGATGCTGACGAGAGACGTTGCAAGCGCGATACCCGCGGACGGACCGTCCTTCGGGGTTGCTCCCTCCGGAAGATGAACGTGAATATCCCGCTTTTCAAAGAGCGGCGGCCGGATACCGAAATCCTGTGCCCGTGAGCGGACATAAGACAGGGCTGCTGCAATGCTTTCCTGCATCACATCACCCAGTTTACCCGTCTGCTTCACCTGCCCCTTACCGGGAACCATGACGCTTTCAATGGTCAGGATCTCACCGCCAACCTGCGTCCAGGCCAAGCCGGTTACGACACCAACCATATCCTCCGTCTCGGTTTCTCCGTGACGGAAACGACGCACGCCTGCGTATTTACCAAGATTGTCTGGTGTGATTTCAACGTGCGTTACGCCGGTCGTGATGACTTCCTTCACAACCTTACGGGCCAGACGGGCAATTTCGCGCTCGAGATTTCTGACACCTGCCTCACGGGTATAAGACCGGATCAACTCAAGCAGAGTTTCATCAGAAACGGTCCACTCATCAGGCTTGAGATTGTGAGCTTCCGCCTGCTTGGAGAGCAGATGTCGACGCGCAATCTGGACCTTCTCGTCTTCCGTATAACCCGAGAGATTGATGATCTCCATGCGGTCCAGAAGCGGTTGAGGCATATTGAGGCTGTTGGCCGTCGTCACGAACATGACATCTGAAAGATCGTAGTCGACCTCCAGATAGTGATCGGCGAAGGTGGAGTTCTGCTCCGGATCCAGCACTTCAAGAAGCGCGGAAGACGGATCGCCTCTCCAGTCAGCTCCCAGCTTGTCGATCTCATCCAGCAGGAACAACGGATTAGACGTTTTCGCTTTTTTCATGCCCTGAATGATTTTCCCAGGCATGGAACCGATATACGTCCGGCGATGACCCCGGATTTCCGATTCGTCACGCACGCCACCAAGTGACATACGAACGTACTGACGGCCCGTTGCCTTGGCGATCGAGCGTGCCAGAGACGTTTTACCGACACCCGGCGGCCCAACGAGGCACAGGATTGGTCCCTTGATCTTCTGGGAACGCGTCTGCACGGCAAGATATTCAAGGATGCGCTCCTTGACCTTCTCAAGGCCGTAATGTTCGGCTTCAAGCACACCTTCAGCGTGCGTGAATTCCTTGGTGATCTTGGAACGCTTTTTCCACGGAATACCCAGCAGCCAGTCCAGATAATTCCGGACCACCGTACTCTCTGCGGACATCGGGCTCATACCGCGCAGCTTCTTCAGCTCCGCATGAGCCTTTTCCTTGGCTTCACGGCTCAGCCGCGTTTTGTTGATCTTCTCTTCAAGCTCGGCAAGTTCGTCCTTGCCGTCCTCGCCTTCTCCAAGTTCCTTCTGGATCGCCTTGAGCTGCTCGTTGAGATAATACTCACGCTGCGTCTTCTCCATCTGCCGCTTCACACGGTTCCGGATGCGCTTCTCAACCTGCAGAACCCCGATTTCCGTCTCAATATGAGCAAACACGCGCTCGAGACGTTGCTCAGCGGAAGGCATCTCAAGAATTTCCTGCTTTTCAGAAATCTTGAGATTCAGATGGCTCGCAATCGTATCCGCAAGCTTGGAGAGATCATCGATCTGATTGATCGAGACCATGACCTCAGGCGGAATCTTCTTATTGAGCTTTATATATTGCTCGAACTGGGAAACCGTCGAGCGCCCAAGTGCTTCGAGATCGCTGCCTGGCGTCGCGGAGAGCGGCGCATCTGCAATTTCTTCAACCTCGGCCTCGAAATGCCCGTCCACGTCAAACAGTCGCGTGATGTGAACCCGACGCGTGCCTTCAACGAGAACCTTTACTGTTCCATCTGGCAGCTTGAGAAGCTGCAGAATGGTGGAGACCGTTCCGTAGCGATAGATATCGTCAACAGATGGATCATCCTGCGAGACGTCTTTTTGCGCGACAAGAAGGATCTGTTTGCTGTCCCGCGTAACTGCCTCAAGAGCCTTTACAGATTTCTCACGCCCAACGAAGAGCGGAACAATCATATGCGGGAAAACGACAATGTTCCGCAGCGGAAGAACCGCCATGACATCATGACGAGCAGCCAGAGCGGCCTCCGTCACAATTTCTGCAGGCACAGCCTCTTTAGCCGCTTTTGTCGCACGAGGTTTGCGGACGGTCTTTTTTTCAACGACCGCAGCATCGTCCACTTTTTTTGTGCGGCGACGCGTCTTGGGTTTTGTATCGTCAGTCATTCACTTGATCTCCGTAGGGACGATCTTACGGCCCCCGCCCGCTTGGCAGCGCGAGCACCGTAATGTCTCTTCATGCAGAAAAGGCACGAATTCAGACAGCGTCTGTCTTCAATGTTGTGACAAAAAGGCCGACTGACAAGACGGCCTTTTCGACATCATCAAGCAGACTGTTCCGTCGGTTCGCTTTTGCCCTTCCCGTACACATAAACCGGGTTGGCCTTGCTCTCCGCCACTTCACGGTTGATGACGACTTCCTCAACGCCTTCCAGTCCTGGAAGATCGAACATCGTCCCAAGCAGGATGTTCTCCATAATGGAACGAAGGCCACGGGCACCAGTCTTGCGTTCGATAGCCCGCTTGGCGATGCCGGAAAGTGCGTCTTCCGTGAAGGACAGTTTGACCCCTTCCATCTCGAAAAGGCGCCCATACTGCTTGGTCAAAGCATTTTTCGGCTTACTGAGAATCTGGATCAGGGCAGCTTCATCAAGATCATTCAGCGCTGCAATAACCGGCAGACGCCCAATGAACTCCGGAATAAGACCGAACTTGAGCAGATCTTCAGGCTCTACTGTCTGAAGAATTGCCCCCAGACGACGCTCATCCTCAGAACGCACATCCGCGCCAAAGCCGATGCCTGATCCCTTGCCACGAGCCGAAATGATCTTGTCCAGCCCCGCAAAAGCACCGCCACAGATGAACAGCATGTTCGTGGTGTCAACTTGCAGGAACTCCTGCTGCGGATGCTTGCGACCACCCTGCGGCGGCACGGACGCAACCGTCCCTTCCATAAGCTTCAGAAGCGCCTGCTGTACGCCTTCGCCTGAAACATCACGGGTGATGGATGGATTGTCGGACTTCCGCGAGATCTTGTCGATTTCGTCGATGTAGACAATGCCGCGCTGCGCACGCTCGACGTTATAGTCAGCAGCCTGAAGCAGCTTGAGGATGATGTTCTCAACGTCTTCACCCACATAACCGGCTTCGGTCAGCGTTGTGGCATCTGCCATCGTGAATGGCACATCAAGAATACGAGCCAGCGTCTGCGCAAGCAGCGTCTTACCCGAACCTGTAGGACCAATCAGAAGAATGTTGGATTTCGCGATTTCGATATCGCTGTTCTTCTGGGCATGGGCCAGCCGCTTGTAATGGTTGTGAACGGCGACCGACAGCGCACGCTTGGCCTCGAACTGCCCGATGACATAATCGTCCAGAACCTTGCAGATTTCCTTGGGCGTCGGAACACCGTCACGGGATTTCACAAGGTGCGTCTTATGCTCCTCGCGAATGATGTCCATGCAGAGTTCAACACACTCATCACAGATGAAAACTGTTGGACCAGCGATCAGCTTGCGAACTTCGTGCTGGGATTTCCCACAGAACGAGCAATACAGGGTGTTCTTTGAATCGCCGGATTTGTTGCTCATCGCTGTTCCTCTTTCCCCTCACACACGCACCGACCGCTTTTCGGCAGCAGACATGCTGAAGCACTTAAAACTCTAGGCCGAGGTCTCAGCCTTCGGCAACCCCGGAGCACGTAACTCCAAGACATGAAAAGCGGCATATCGGGATGCCGCTTTTCTTTTCCAAGAGGAGCAAAACTCCTCCTGCGTTCTGAAACCGGTCAGTCCTGAGCAGACTGAACTGCCGGATGACGGCGCACGACCGCATCAATCAGACCAAACTCTTTGGCTTCTTCAGCAGACAGATAGCTGTCACGTTCGAGCTTGCGCTCAATCTCTTCCAGCGTCTGCCCCGTATGCTCACGATAGATTTCATTCAGGCGCTGACGAATCAGCAGAATTTCACGAGCTTGAATTTCAATATCGGACGCCTGACCTTGCGCACCACCAGAAGGCTGATGCACCATCACGCGCGCATTTGGCAGACAGTACCGATGCCCCTTCTCACCACCGGCCAGAAGCAGCGACCCCATGGATGCCGCCTGACCAATACAAACCGTGCTTACCGGGCAACGGATGTACTGCATCGTGTCATAGATCGCGAGACCAGCAGAAACGACACCGCCTGGGCTGTTGATATAGAAAGAAATTTCCTTGGTCGGGTTCACGCTCTCAAGATAAAGGAGCTGCGCACTGATCAGAGAAGCAACCTGATCGTAAACCGGGCCGGTCAGGAAGATGATACGCTCCTGAAGGAGACGTGAAAAAATGTCGAAAGCTCGCTCTCCGCGGGCAGTCTGCTCGACTACCATCGGCACCAGAGAGTTGTTGAACACCTCGACGGGATCGCGGTCCCCAATGGTCATACTGTCTGTTCCTCAATGCCCGATGGGCTGTCTGTATTCTTTAACATGGACCCGGCAGAGCGTTCCGTCAAAGGGAGCAGACAGCAAAACGGGCACTCCGAAGAGTGCCCGCCTTTTCTGCGTCAGTACTCTCAGAGCTCTGCAGGCGGGATTTCTGCGAGTTCTTCCGGTGTGACTTCCTTTTCGGTGACATCAGCCAGCTCGATCAGATAGTCGACAACCTTGTTTTCCAGGATCGGGCCACGAAGACCTTCAACAGCCTGCGGGTTCTTGGAGAAGAACTCGAAAACCATCTTTTCCTGGCCCGGATAGCGCTGCGCTTCCTGCTGCATCGCACCCAGAAGTTCCTCGCGGGAAACCTGGATTTCCTGCTTGCGGCCGATTTCAGCCAGCAGCAGACCCAACTTCACACGACGCTCTGCAATACGACGGTAGTCTGCACGCAGGGTCTCTTCGTCCTTGCCTGCATCTTCCTCGTCCATGCGGCCGGCTTCACGGTCCTGCTCGACGCGGGCCCAGATCTGCGCGAACTCGGCATCAACCATGCTCTGAGGAGCTTCGAAGTCGGTCTTCTCGGACAGGGCGTCCAGAAGCTCACGCTTGATGCGCAGACGGGAGAGCTGCTTGTACTCGCCTTCAGCCTGCTCCGTGATCAGGGAACGGATCTGCTCGATGCTGTCGAGACCGATGTCCTTGGCCAGGTCGTCGTTGATTTCCGGATCAACAGGCTTCTTCAGGGACTTCGCCTTGATGTCGAATGTCACGGCCTTACCGGCCAGTTCTTCAGCCTGATAGTCTTCCGGGAACGTCACGTTGATGACGCGCTCTTCCCCGGCCTTCATGCCTTCCATCTGCTCGGCAAAACCCGGGATGAAACCTTCACCGCCAATTTCAACGTTCACGTCTTCAGCTGTGCCACCGTCGAACGGCGTGCCATCCAGCTTACCCACGAAGTCAACGCAGACCACGTCGCCCTTTACGGCTGCACGATCTTCTTCGATGGCTTCGAACTTGCGGCTACGACGGGCGAGATCAGCAAGAGCCTTGTTAACGACCTCTTCATCAACCTTGGAGGTCAGACGCGTCAGCTTCAGACCGGACAGATCCGGAACTTCGATTGCCGGCAGAACTTCCATCTCAATCTTGAACTCAAGATCGCCTTCGGAATCAGGAGCGGAAACCAGCTCGACCTTCGGCTGCATGGCCGGGCGAACGTCCTGTTCCTGAACCAGCTTGCCAACCGTATCGTTGATGACTTCTTCCATCAGCTCTGCGTTGACGGCAGCACCGTGACGCTGCTTGACGAGAGAGGCCGGAACCTTGCCCGGACGGAAACCCGGAAGCTTGATCGTGCGCGCAACTTCAGCGAGTCGGGCTGCACGACGGGCCTGCAGGTCCG
Organism: Gluconobacter sp. NFX36; assembly: GCF_049887835.1. Taxonomy (NCBI): domain Bacteria; kingdom Pseudomonadati; phylum Pseudomonadota; class Alphaproteobacteria; order Acetobacterales; family Acetobacteraceae; genus Gluconobacter; species Gluconobacter sp. NFX36. The sequence goes on from NZ_JAGEKJ010000003.1 coordinate 161,878, forward strand.
CAGAAGGGACAACGACAGTGAAGGCGCGCTTAAGTCCTTCGTTGAGCGTGGGCGTAACCTGCATGAGCCAGGCGATCCTCTCGGTCGGGTAAGTTAAAATCTCTTCTCAGGAAACCGGGTTGGTACGGGCGGAGGGACTTGAACCCCCACGACTTGCGCCACCAGAACCTAAATCTGGCGTGTCTACCAATTCCACCACGCCCGCTCAGCCCCGTCTCCGGGGTTCGTGTTACCGAACCTTGGAAGCGCGGCCTTTAGCGCATGACACGCTACTTCACAACAGGGCGGCCACCGGGTTTTTGCTTAAATCGCCCTTGGAAAGCTCTGTTGCAAGCTTTCGGGCAGCACCGAGTGGCAGATCCAGATCCTCTGCTACTGGCCACCCGCCATGCTGCCTCGCCGCCTGCATCCCGGCCTCTCCATGCAGCCAGACACCTGCACAGCAGGCCTCCCAGACCTCCATCCCCGCAGCCAGAAGCGTTGCAATAACTCCTGTCAGCGTGTCTCCGGAACCAGCTGTAGCCAGCGCGGACGTCGCATGGGCATTGATGGCAATACGTCCATCCGGGGCGGCAATGATGGTATCCGCCCCCTTCATGACCATGACTGCATTGAGTTTCTGCGCGGCAGCAAGAGCAGCATCCGGGCGACTACCCTCAACCTGGCCGAACAGTTTTTTAAACTCACCAATATGAGGCGTGACGGCAGCAACTCCGTTCAGGCGTGACAGATCCTCAGCTCCCCAGGCGAGCGCTCCAGCATCTGCAAGAACGGTTCGATCAGCACCCAGCAACTCAGGAAGCACGGCAGAAACTTCATCAGGCGTAAGCCCCGGCCCACAGATCCAGACTTTCCGTCGTTGATCTTTCAGCAAGTCTGACAGCGGCCCGCCATCAACAATCAGCCCGGGATCACCGAGTCGGTATGACTCCGCAGCGTGGCCCGCAGCAATCCTCACAAGTCCCGCACCTGTCCGACGCGCTGCTTTGGCGGCCAACCGCGTTGCTCCCGGCATGACCGCTCCGCCGCAGACACTCACAACACCCCGGCGATATTTGTAATCCCCGTCACCGGAAACAGGGAGCATCCAAAGCCCCGGCCAGTTGAGACTGATTTTCGGAGCAAGGCCGTCCCAGGCCTCGGCGGGCATACCAATGTCTGCACAAACCAGCTCACCACACAGCCCTTTGCCGGGCTCAAGCAAATGCCCCGGGCGCGGACGCACAAACGTTACCGTCAAAGCACAGGCCTGCGCATGCCCAAGCACACACCCCGTCAACCCGGACACGCCACTCGGCATATCAATGGCAACCCGAAGCGGAACAGCCCCCAACACTGTTGCCACATCATCCTGAACAGGCCGCTTGAGACCTGAACCAAAAACGGCATCCACAATCATATCCACCCCTTCAACAGAGCGGACATCGAACGGCAGTACCGGCCCATTCCAGTGACTGGCAGCATCATGGGCAGGGCTACCCTCCCTGGGAGCCGCCATGGCCACAACACGCACTGACCATCCCCACTGAGCAAGAAAACGGGCGGCAACATAGCCATCCCCACCGTTATTTCCCGGGCCGCACACCACTGCGACACGGCAGGGTGCGAACCGCTTGCGAATTGCACGTGCGACTACCCATCCCGCCCTTTCCATAAGCTGTGAAACAGGAACAACGGCTGAAGCCGCATGATCCATCCTATCGCTTTCCTGTGGTGTCAGAAGGGCAAGTGGATATGAAGACACGGCGCTGTTTCTCCTGATGGGATCACTGTTTACAGAAAGCAGAGAGCTCTTCCGCGTTCCCTATGGCATTCTGCCGGTGGGGTCGGGTAATCTTGCAAAGATACGTCAGGGATACGCCCTGCCCTTCCTTTACGCACCTGACCATGATGAGGATCAATGACCGGTTCAATTGTCTGGAGCCTCGTGCTCGCAATCCATCTTCTCTGCATGACTTACTGGATCGGCGGGTCGATCTATTCGGCTCTGGTTGTCCGCTCCACGGTTGGCCTACTCGACCCAGGCCCGCGCGCTTCGGTACTGCTGCAGAATTATACCCGGTTCTTCAAAGGACTCTGGCAGGTTGTTCCGTTTTCGCTGGTCAGTGGCTGGGCACTTGTCATTCATGAGGGCGGTTTTGACGCCGTCAACTGGACGATTAACGCCATGCAGTTAATCGGCATCGCAATGGCGATCGTCTTCATCACAACAGCTCGTGGGCCTTTCCTACGTGCAAGGCGGGCCCTTCGCCCACAGCCAGCCGTTTTTGACAGCCTGCGGAACCGAACCGTCCTGATGGCAGGACTGGGTCTTCTGAACATTCTGATTGCAGCCATGGCGCACGGCATGTGATTGTGGTAGCGATATGGCGCTTTATGGGCTGTATCGCTTGCCTTTCCAGCGTTTAGCCGATAACGCACCACTTTAAAGTTGCGGGACACGTGCCCGCCCTCAACTCCGGCACAGTCTATCTGGCCTGTACCGTCAACGAGAGTCTCGAGAGTCATTTGAGCGCGAAAACGACCTCCGGTCCTTCCAAGTCCCGTACCTCTGCCCCTGCGAAGCGCGGCCGTCCCGCTGGCGTTCGTGCAAAGGCAACCAAGAATTCATCGACTGAACCAGAGAGCCTTGATGAGGCTGTCTCTCAACCAGTCGTGACCGAGAAGAAGACGCGAGGCCGTCGTTCTGCGGCAGAGAAAACTGCCACTGAGACAGTCGCGGCACCGTCCCTGCCGCGCGCCAGAGCCGCGCAAATCAAAATATCCGAACCGGTTGCGGCCGAGGTGAAAAGCGATTCTGTAGAAGCAACACCAGTTCGCCGTGCCCGACGCACAAAAGCGCAAATAGAAGACTCGACACTCCCGCCCCGACGCCGGACGCGCAAAGCCGATAGCCTTATGGATAAGGTCGCAGAAGCGACTCCTGAAGAGACTGTCGACGCTCCTGCACCCAAGCGTCGTGGCCGCAAGCCCAAGGCTGTCGTTGTTGAAGCTGCCGCGGAAGAGACTGCACTGCCAGCTCCCAAGAAGCGTGGACGGAAGCCTAAAATCGCTATTGAGGCAACTGAGGCAACGCTGGCTGCCGAAGACGTGGCTGTCGTTGAAGAAGCCAAACCGCGTCGTGGCCGCAAGCCCAAAGCATTGACTGAGGTTGCGGTAGAAGACGCTACCCCTTCAACGCCCAAAAAACGCGGACGAAAGCCTAAGGTCGCCCCTGAAGTCGTGCCGGTCGCAGAAGAAGCGACCTCGGTCATTCGGGAAAATCCTGACCTTCTGACAATCTCTCCAGACCAGCTACCCAAGGCCCCCAAACGTCGTGGTCGGCCTAGAAAGAACCCTCTCCCCGTCGAAGTCCCTGTAGAAACACCTGTGGCGGATGTCGCAGTAATCGTGGACGTTGAGGCGGCACCGACAGAAACTTCTGCTCTTCCCGAGATATTGCAGACCTCTGCCGACCAACCTCGCTTTGCAGATCTAGGCCTCTCAAATCCCATCATGCAGGCAATTCTGGAGCTGGGGTACGAACACCCGACTCCAATTCAGGCACAGGCTATTCCGGAAGTCCTGAAAGGCCATGATGTATTGGGCGTTGCCCAGACAGGAACCGGTAAAACGGCGTCCTTCACACTCCCCATGCTTGAGAAGCTGTCAGGCTCCCGCGCCCGCGCAAGAATGCCACGTTCGCTCATTCTTGAGCCAACACGGGAGCTTGCCCTGCAGGTTGCAGATAACTTCAAGCTGTACGGCAAACATCTCCGGCTGACCCATGCACTGCTGATTGGCGGAGAAAGCATGGCTGAACAGCGGGATGTTCTGAACCGCGGCGTGGATGTCCTGATTGCAACTCCCGGTCGCCTTCTTGATCTCTTCAGCCGTGGCGGCCTGTTGCTGACGCAAACCAGCACGCTCGTGATCGACGAGGCAGACCGTATGCTGGACATGGGATTCATTCCCGATATTGAAAAAATTGTCGGCCTTCTGCCCCGCAATCGTCAGACGCTGTTTTTCTCCGCAACGATGGCTCCCGAAATCCGTCGACTCGCAGATGAGTTTCTGAGAAATCCGGTGGAGATTACGGTCTCTCGCCCCTCTTCTGTCGCAACGACGATTGAAGAAGGTCTGATTGTCGTCGACGAAGACGAGAAACGTCGAGCTCTTCGCAAACTGCTTCGCTCGCAGGATGTGCAGAGTGCAATCGTATTCTGCAATCGCAAGCGTGACGTGGACATGCTCCAGCGTTACCTGACAAAACATGGTTTTGCAGCAGGTCATTTACATGGTGATCTCGCGCAGTCATTGCGCTTTTCCACGCTGGACAACTTCAAATCAGGCGAATTGAAAATTCTCGTCTGCTCTGACGTTGCCGCACGCGGAATCGATATTGGCGGCCTGTCTCACGTCTTCAATTTTGATCTTCCGTTCAATGCAGAAGACTATGTACACCGTATTGGTCGCACAGGCCGTGCCGGCAAACACGGACATGCGTTCAGCATTGCTGGCCCCCGTGATCGTCGTCTGCTTGAGGCCATCGAGACTCTGACGGGCAAAACCATTGCACGTCTTGATGCTCCGGAAATCCGCTCTGTGGATTGGGCACAGGAAGACGAAAATGGTCGTCCGATTGTGGCTCCAAAGCAGCCTCTCCCTCATCAGCAGCACGCAGTCGAAGCCGGGAATGACGACGAATCGGAAGGACAGCGTAGAAAACGTCGTCGTGGTGGCCGCAAACGCAACCGCAACGGCCGGGACGAAACCGTTGAGGCAGGGGTGACCATTATGGAAGCCCCCCCTGTTTCAGCGCCTGTTCAGAATCGCAAATCTGTTGAGCTGGCTCCAGCCTTTGAAAACGACGCGCCCAAAACTGGCTTTGGCGGGGATACTCCCGCATTCATGCTGGTGCCCCGTCGGCGCCGTCTGTCAGTCTCCGAAGAGACGGACCTAACTCTTCCAGTTCAGCATGACGCGCGTCATTACGGTGATGAATAACCCGGGAACCGGAGCATTTCCCCTCCGGATTGAAGGTCTTGGCGCCGCGGGTGACGGCGTTGCTCATCATGACGGGCATGTTCTTTTTCTTCCCGGCACACTGCCGGGAGAAGAAGTGCTTGCGCGCTTTTCAGGAACTCGTCCTGAACTGATCGAAGTTACTCATCCATCTGCGGATCGCGTTGCTCCCCCATGTAGCCTTTTCGGCGAATGTGGCGGATGTGCGATTCAGGAAATGTCACTTCCAGCCCTCCTGGAGTGGAAGACAGCCCGCGTTTCCGCTGCTCTGGATGCAGCAGGCTTCGAGGATATTCCGACTTCCGGCCAGTACCAGACAGCACCCTATACGCGTCGCCGGATGGACCTCGCTATTCAGCGTATTCCTGGAGGCATTATTCTGGGACTACACCGCCGGAATGGTGATCCCGTTGATATGACAGAATGTCACCTTCTGCATCCGGACCTGTTTGCCCTTCTCTCGCCATTGCGAGAGGTCCTTGGAACCTTGGGTGCCCTGACGGGACGTGGCAGCCTGGTGCTGAACCTTCTGGACAGTGGTCCGGACCTGACGCTCTCTACCTCTGCAGAATTGACGAGTGCTGATCGCAGCAAGCTGGCGGCTTTTGGTCGGACTTACAACCTTCCAAGAATCTCATGGCAAAATCCGAAAGACCGTTCGATTGAAACGGTTTCTCAAACAAAACCCGTCAAGGAACGCTTTGGGGAGGTGGAAACATCTCCACCGCCTGCAGCGTTTCTTCAGGCAACACGCGACGCTGAAAATGCTATTGTTCAAGCGGCTGTTGAGGGACTGCCATCCCTTAACAAGAAAGACATTACCGTAGAGCTTTTTGCTGGCTGTGGCACCTTAACCTTCCCGCTCTCAGAAAAAGGGCGTGTTCTGGCTTATGAAGGCGAACTCGCTGCCGCAAATTGCCTGAAGGCGGCTGCAGGTGGACGTCGCGTCGAAGGTTACCAGCGTGACCTTATGCGGCAGCCACTTCTTCCGCATGATCTGAAATCGACACGTGCTGTTGTTCTAGACCCCCCTTATGCAGGTGCCGGAGCACAGACAGTCCCGCTCGCCAAGTCTGGCGTGAAGGACATTGTCTATATCAGCTGCAATCCGGCAGCCCTTGAAAAGGACGGTCGTGCTTTGAAAGAAGCAGGATATTCCCTGCTGAACTGGACAGTCGTGGACCAGTTCCTCTGGTCCACGGAAGTGGAAACGGTTCTGGTGTTCTCACGCGATCCGAAACGGATCAAACGTGAAAACTCTCGCCGCAGCCACAGCGCCCCTTCTCATTTGGATTCCTGAACGTGAACCCGGCTTCGAGGTCTTTGACCTCGTAGTCCATCACTGTTCCGGTCAGAAACAGCGTAGCCTTGCGGTCCACCAGCAGGGTTACGCCCTGATCTTCCACCCGCTCATCAGTGTCAGCTGGTTCCTTAACGAAAGTCATCTCGTAGGACAGGCCTGAGCACCCCCGCGTTCCTACACCGATCCGCAGCAGTTCACCTTGATGAGCCCCGGCATAGAGAACCCGTAGCCTTTGAGCAGCACGGTCAGAGACTGTCATAAGTGCCGGAAGCGGCCGACGCGTCAGAGTTTCGGACATGGTTTTGCCCTTTCAGATCAGAACATATTGAGCGCAAGTCGCGCATCGTCACTCATACGACTCATATCCCAAGGCGGATCCCAGACGATTTCCACCGTGGCCATTGTTACATTTGGGACTTTCAGAATGGCATCCCGCACCATTTCCGGCAGTTCCTGGGCACTTGGGCAGTTAGGTGCCGTCAGCGTCATTTCCACATTGACCCGGCCATCATCATGCAGATCAATGGCATAGATCAGGCCCAACTCGTAAATATTAACCGGAATTTCCGGGTCATAGACCGTAGCAATTGCCGCAATAACAGCATCCTGGTCCGGAGCTGTTCCGTCAGGTGCAGGTACGGTGGTTTCTTCTACTGGATTTTCGGTCATGGCTTCACTCATGTGAGCATCATCCGGGCCCGTTCAAGGCCTGTGATCAGAACGTCAATCTCGTCCTGCGTTGTATAGATGCCAAAACTGGCGCGAGCCGTGGCATGCAGGCCAAGCCGACGAATCAGCGGCTCTGCACAGTGCTGCCCGGCCCGAATGGCAATTCCCAGTTGATCCAGCAGCGTCGCCAGATCATGAGGATGCGCCCCATCCAGCGTGAACGACAAAACACCGCCACGCACGTCCGGAGATCCAAGGATCGTAAGACCCCGAACCTCACCCAACCGCTGTTCCGCGTAAACGGTCAGTTCAGTTTCATGAGTGGCAATGGTGTCGTACCCAATGTCTTCCACAAATTCGATCGCCGCTTTGAGGCCGATCGTTTCGAGAATGGCAGGGGTTCCAGCTTCGAACTTATGCGGCACCGTTGCCCAAGTCGCACGTTCGAAAGAGACATTCTGGATCATTTCTCCACCGCCTAGGAAAGGTGGCATTACATCCAGAAGCTCTTTTTTGCCCCAGAGCACACCAATGCCTGTGGGCCCGTAAAGCTTGTGGCCCGTGAAGGTAAAGAAATCGGCCCCGATGTCCTGAACATCGATTTTGCGATGCACGACAGACTGCGACCCATCAAACAGGATACGCGCTCCATGAGCATGAGCAATTTCTGCCAGCTTTTTCGCAGGGGTGACTGTTCCCAGCACGTTGGACATATGCGTGATGGAAACGAGAGCAACATTCCCATCTTCAAGAAGCGCTTCATACGCTTCGAGATCCAGATCGCCATTCTCCATCATGGGAGCGACACGGAGTTCGATCCCTGCACGATCCTTCAGCATGAGCCACGGAACAATATTGGCATGATGCTCAAGTTCGGAAATCAGGACGGCCTGCCCCGGCTTCAGAAGCGACCCTAAGCTATGAGCGACCAGATTGATGGCTTCAGTGCTGTTTCGCGTGAAGATGACTTCATGGCGGTCCGGCGCATTCAGAAGCCGAACGACAGCATCACGCGTGCTTTCATAGGCTTCCGTCGTGCGCTCGCTCATCCAGTGGAGGCCGCGATGAATGTTGGCATACTGATGATATGCCGCCTCACGCATCGCCTCGATCACACGTTCGGGCTTCTGGGCCGACGCGGCACTATCGAGAAAGACCAGCGGGCGCCCATGCACCCGTTCGGACAGGATCGGGAATTGGGAACGCACCGCCGGAGTCATGCGCGAATGCTCCCCTGCAACAGATCGCGCAGTGTCTCGTCCGTGACCAGATCCAGCGCATCCAGAAGGAAAGCGCGAACCAGAATGTCACGCGCTTCAGCCTCCGGAATACCGCGGGAGCGCAAATAGAAAAGCTGCTCGTCGTCCAGCGCGCCTACGGTTGCACCGTGGCTGCATTTGACGTCGTCCGCATAGATTTCCAGCTCAGGCTTGCTGTTGATCTGCGCTTTTTCCGATAGCAGAAGCGCCTGATTCATCTGGTAGCCGTCTGTCTTCTGGGCAATGCGATCCACGAGGATTTTGCCCTGGAACACACCCTGCCCGCTTTCGGACAGCACTGTCTTGACGGTCTGACGTGAACCACAATCTGGCGCGGCATGATGGATCATGGACGTCAGGTCGTTCAGGCGGCTGCCATCGACAATCTGGATCCCGTTGACATGAACCTGTGCATGGGCAGCTGTCAGCTTGGCCACAACTTCATGACGAGCCAGTTCACTCCCATTGTTGAGGGTGAAGCTATCATAATTGCCATTACCGTCGACGGAAGCCGCAACGATGGCAAGATGCCCTGCTGTAAGACTGTCCTGTTGCAGCTTCACATGCGTCAGACGCGCGCCCTTGCCAACGACAATGTCCAAACGTGGATTGGTGACATAACGTCCCTCTCCCGCATTGACGTCAAACAGCGTCAGAGAGGCGCCTTCCTCCAGCACAATCCGATGACGCAGGTGCGTGGAGATGTTCTCGCCAACCGTCAGAGACACCAGTGCCAGCATTCCGGCATCAGTTCCCGCAGGTACGCGAACTGACAAGCCATCCTGTAGGAGTGCTGCATTGAGAACTGCCGAAAAGCGATCTTCAAGCGGATCTGCTGCTTCTGCTGCCGTCGAAACAATGCTGTCCGACAGGCTGCTGAGCGCTTCGAGCTTCCGACCATTGGCGAAAACCACACGGCTTCCGGCTTCTGGCAGAGGAAGACCAGCAAGCATTGTCTGCGCCTGCGCGTCTGAAAGAGCCGGAGCCTCTGCCCAGACTGTATCAGCAAACGCACGAAGTGGTGTGTAGCGCCACGCCTCAACACGGCGCGTCGGAATACCCATGGCAGAGAGCGCAGTTCCCTGCCCTGCGGAACGCCGGACAAAAGCCTCCAGCCCTGGAGAAGTCTGAACTGTTGTCGCTACGTTCACGCTGCTGCCTCGAGGAACTGCGTATAGCCCTGCTTTTCAAGCGTCTTTGCCACTTCCGGGCCGCCGCTATAAATGATCTTGCCCTTGGCCATCACATGCACGCGATCTGGCACGATATAGTCGAGCAGACGCTGATGATGGGTAATGACCAGAGCGGAGAAATCAGGGCCACGCAGCGAGTTTACGCCATCCGCAACGATACGCAGCGCATCGATATCCAAACCACTATCCGTCTCGTCAAGAATGGCGAAAGACGGCTGCAACAGACGCATCTGAAGCACTTCATTGCGCTTCTTTTCACCGCCAGAGAAGCCGACATTGACGGCACGCTTCAGCATTTCGTCCGACATGGAAAGACGCTTCGTCTCGGCACGAACGGCCTTGAGGAAAGCAACGGCATCCAGTTCGTCTTCACCACGCGCCCGGCGAACCGCATTGACGGCTGTCCGCAGGAAGTTTGCGTTGTTCACACCCGGAAGTTCGACAGGAGACTGGAACGCCAGAAACATGCCCAGCGCCGCACGTTCTTCAGGCTCAAGCGCCAACAGGTCTTCACCCTTGAAGGTCGCGCTACCGCCCGTCACTTCGTAGTCTTCACGGCCGGATAGCACATAAGACAACGTGGACTTGCCGGAGCCGTTCGGGCCCATGATGGCGTGGATTTCACCCTTAGGAATTTCGAGATCAATTCCCTTGAGGATTCCCTTCGGTGTACCGTCGGCATCAATGCGGGCCTCGAGACCCTGGATTTTCAGAAAATCACTCATGTCTTTAACCCACACTTCCTTCGAGGCTGATCTGCAGCAGCTTCTGAGCCTCGACCGCGAACTCCATCGGCAGCTCCTTGAGCACCTCGCGGCAAAATCCATTGACGATCAGACCAACCGCGTCTTCTTCAGACAGTCCACGGGAGCGGCAGTAGAAAAGCTGGTCTTCGGAAATTTTTGACGTTGTTGCTTCGTGCTCGATGCGCGCCGTCATGTTCCGGCTTTCAATGTAAGGCACAGTATGTGCGCCACACTGGTCACCGATCAGAAGGCTGTCGCACTGCGTGAAGTTGCGTGCGTTACGAGCCTTTGGCTGCATGCGAACGAGACCACGATACGTGCTGTCTGATTTGCCGGCCGAAATAGTTTTAGCGATAATCGTCGAGCGCGTATTGGGCGCCAGATGGATCATCTTCGTACCCGTATCGGCCTGCTGATGATTATTGGTCACGGCTACGGAGTAGAACTCACCAACCGATCCTTCACCAGCCAGAACACAGGACGGATATTTCCACGTAATGGAAGATCCTGTCTCAACCTGCGTCCAGGAAATCTTGGAGCGTGCACCACGGCAGGCACCGCGCTTCGTTACGAAGTTATAGATGCCACCTCGCCCTTCATCATCCCCTGGATACCAGTTCTGGACCGTGGAATACTTGATGGAGGCGTCATCCATCGCAATCAGTTCGACAACGGCAGCATGAAGCTGGTTCTCATCGCGCTGCGGAGCAGTACAACCTTCAAGATAGGATACGCTGGCGCGCTCTTCGACGATGATCAGCGTCCGCTCGAACTGCCCGGTATTCCGCGCATTGATGCGGAAATAGGTAGACAGTTCCATCGGGCAGCGCACGCCTTTGGGCACGTACACGAAAGATCCATCCGTGAAGACAGCGGAGTTCAGCGCAGCGAAAAAATTGTCACCGGCGGGAACGACTGACCCAAGGTACTGCTTGACCAGATCCGAATGCTCGCGAATGGCTTCGGAAATCGGGCAGAAGATAACCCCAGCCTCTTCCAGCGTCTTACGGAACGTCGTCGCCACAGACACACTGTCGAACACCGCATCCACGGCAACCGGCATCCGCTTCTGTTCTTCCGCACCTTCAACACCAGCCAGCAGAGCCTGCTCGTGAAGGGGAATTCCGAGCTTTGCATAGGTTTTCAGAAGCTCTGGATCGACTTCATCCAAGCTCTTCGGGCCAGGCTTCTTTTTCGGTTGAGCGAAATAATGGGCATCCTGATAGTCGATCGGCGGATGGCTGACCTTGGCCCATTCCGGCTCTTTCATTTCCAGCCACATACGGAACGCCTTCAGACGCCATTCCAGCATCCACTCAGGCTCTTCCTTGCGCGCAGAAATGAGGCGGACTGTCTCTTCATTCAGGCCTTTGGGAGCGATATCCATCTCGATATCGGTCTCGAAGCCCCACTCGTAGCTGGACTTCGCGAGCTTCTCGACTGTCTCGCGGGTCTCCGTCACGGCTGGCATCGTCTCGTGTCCTCAGTTCACCGGATCCGCTACGGGCGTAGCCGTAGCGCCGGTCGTGTCGAGAGAAGGCTCCCTGGAAACCTTCCCGCTATGCAGGGCGGAATGTTTGTCCATATCCGCAAGGGTAATGCTGTTGAGCGTTCGCAGGATGGCGTCATTCACCATGTCCCACTGGCCTGAAAGACCGCACAGGGAACTATGCTCGCACTCACGCCCGTCACAGCAGGCCGTAATGGAGATCGGACCATCAACAACAGCAATGACTGTGGCGATCGTGATCTCTTCAAGCGGTCGGGACAATCGGTATCCGCCACGAGCTCCACGATGGGAAATAACAAGCCCGCTTGAGGCCAGTCCTTTCAGGAGCTTCGCAACAGTAGGTTCCGGGACGCCAGTCTCTCCGGCCAGAGCGGCGGCTGTTGCCAGACCCTCATGCTGCCCGAGATGGACCAGAAGGACGGTGGCATAATCAGCCAGTTTGGAGAGCCTCAGCATAGCTTGCACACTCACATTGCATTCATTCAAGACTTAGGAAGTCCTGATTAGGTTCCAGATGACCCATGCTGTCACAAAGGTCAAGAAGTTTGTGATATCCTGAGAGGGTATAAGCCCGTCAGACACCAAAAAACAGACGGGAAATGACATCAAGGCCAGCCCCCGCCAGAAAACCCACGACAGTCCCGTTGACGCGGATGTAGGCGAGATCTCGCCCCACACGAGCCTCCAGACGCTGCGCCAGATCGTCGCCGTCCCAACCTGCCATGACATTGGCAATGAACCCGGCCAGCTTGTCCCGTATTCCGGGAAGTAACCTGGAAACCATACGTTCCACGGCCTGATTGATCCGCTCTCGCAGGGCATCGTTTTCACGCATTGAGCCTGCCAACCCGATAATGGCCGCATCCAGAACCGATGCGCTCCAGCCCTCGTCTTTAGCGCAATCTTCTTCCGCCATGCGACGGACCCGATCCCAAAGTTCCCCGCTCCACGCCTTGAGGCTGGAATGAGTCAGAACCGAGCCAATAGCCTGCGTCATATCCTGACGACGTTCGGGGTCAGTTTCCATACGATCGATTTCGGCTCTCACCCATGCCGTAAAACCATGTCGGATTTCCGAATCCATGGGGTCGATACGTTCGATTTCCGCTTGGAGAGCCGTCAATACACGATTGGAGACAGAGCCTCCAATGGCCCATCCGAGGAAACGACCACCCTGCTCACGAACACGGTCTTCAACAAACTGTCTTAGGTCACCTTCTTTTGCCGCAACTGTCATCTTGAGCTTGGCCAGCAGGAAAGACAGCACCTCCTGATGCATTTCGCTGTCGACCATGGCCCGCATGGCACGCGAGACCAGAGGAGCCATTTCCTCACCGTTCAGAAGAACTGGCAATGCCCGGGACAACGCAGAGCTTGCCCGACCGTCTTCAAGACGATCAAAGAGGCTGGGAATACTGGCCCTGAGAGTCGCAACCAATGTAAGACGGGTCGAAGACTCGTTCAGAGCATCGGCGATCAGGCCCGGCAGGTCGATTTTTGAGAGCGCGCGATGGACATCGGCCTCGGTGAAAAACTGACCTGAGACGAATTTTCCAAGAGCCTGGCCCAGACGAACTTTCTGACGTGGCAGAATAGCCGTATGCGGAATGGGAATCCCCAACGGATGCCGGAACAGAGCCGTTACGGCAAACCAATCCGCCAGTCCGCCGACGACACCGGCCTTTGAACCAGCCCTAAGGATACTGAGAGCCCAACTCTCTTCGTGGAGGTGATGCGCCGCAAGATAGGTCGTCACCGTCGCGAGCGCCCCCATGCCGATCAGCAAAGCCCCCGCCAATCTGGAAGGCGAATTAGGCCGCTGCGAACTGGCCTGACTGACATCTTTCTTCATATCCGGATGCATGTAGGCCTCGATAGCATCATCCTCATGCCCTGTCGCGGTCGCAACAAGGTTGCGCTTACAGGCCGGGCATGGAACATAACTTGCCCGTTTTCAATTTACCTTCCGCAGAAGCGAGACTGCTCCCGATGTCTGACTGCGCCTCCCGGCACGACACATCCCTTTCCGCACGCATCGACACCATGACCGCGCAGCTTATTAAAGAGCGTAATGGTCTGGGTGATCTGATTGCCTCCATTGGTGAGGATCTGTCTATCGGTAAGGGTGAGAAGATCGAGGAGCTGGAACAGACAGTCCGTGCCTTGCGCGACGACCATTTCATCCAGCGTGCTGCTCATCTACGTCAGTATGTCGGCCTGGATGACGCCAATCCTGCAACGCGTCTGCAACAGGTTGCAGCACGGCTGGTCGAACAGGCAGCCTCTCCGGAAGCCCTCTCCAAAGCGGCCATTGCAGCCGTTTTCACCGCGCACCCAACTTTTGCTCTGGCAGATCATGTCTATGCTCTTCTGGCTGAACGGGCTTCAGATCCTGAACTGCCCCTGCCATGCCTGACAACACACCGGCGCGCGACGCCACCGACACTCGCACATGAACAATCTCTGGCTCTTGCAGCAATTCTGCGTGGCCGCGATGCACTCGATGACCTGAGCGCATCCCTTATCGAACACATGACCTCCCGATGGGCGAATGAAGCCGATCACATCGATCCCGCTCCCGTCATTCTGGCAAGCTGGGTCGGCTTTGATACCGATGGGCGCAACGACATCGGCTGGTGGGACACGATCCGTATCCGGCTGGAACTCAAACTTGCGCAGCTTGAGCGGCTTGACGCAGGCCTTGCTGGCCTCAATCTGCAGGAATCAGCTCTGGCAATGCGCGTCCGTCGCGCCATGGAAGCCGTCAAAACGCAACATGCAGCCTGCCCATCCGGAAAGCATGCCGCTCCTGAAACCATTCGTGACTTTGCCCAGACACTGATCACACATCGCGAGAAAGCTCTCCTCGATGCACGCGAGCTTCTTCCCCTCTTCCGCGATGCCGCCACAGATCTGGACGCTTCAGCAACCCTGACGCTGAGGACCATTCGTGCTGGCTTCATGAGCCATGGTCTGGGCATCGCGCATATTCATACACGCCTCAATGCCGCTCAGATCTATAATGTTGCCCGGACGCGCCTTGGCCTGACGGATGACCCCGCACTCCCGTCCCGCCGCCGCGTACTCTTGTCTCGCATCAATGATGCTCTCGACGACCTGACACCCCGTCACGTGGATTTCGGTTCGCTGCTTGTAGAGCCCGCTTCTGCCGCCCGCCTGATGATGACGATGGCGCAGATCCTCAAGCACATCGATTCCGGCTCGCCCATCCGCTTCCTGATTGCCGAGACGGAAAGTGGATACACTCTGCTCGCTACACTCTGGCTTGCACGCCTTTTTGGCATTCAGGACCATCAGATCGAAATTTCCCCGCTTTTCGAGACAGAAAGCGCGCTGGAAAATGGCGAGACAATTCTTGAGGAAGCCTTCCGCTCTCCACACTGGCGAAACTATCTGCGCGCCAATGGTCGTCTGTCCCTACAGTTCGGGTATTCTGACTCCGGGCGCTACGTTGGCCAGTTGGCGGCAACGAATCTTGTCGAACGTCTACGGATGCGCACGCTGGATCTTCTCAAGGAACATGACCTTGAAGATGTCTCCCTGACGCTGTTCGATACGCACGGCGAAAGTATTGGCCGTGGTGCGCACCCGTTCAGTCTGCGCCAACGCCTCGACTACTTCTCTCCTGCCCGCACACGGATTGCTTTCCGCGACGCAGGTGTGGGCTGCCGGGTAGAAACGGCCTTTCAGGGGGGCGATGGTTACACGCTCTTCGGGACAAACAGTATTGCCGCATCCACCATCGCAACTTTGGCTGAACATGTCGCTCATGTTCCCACCAGCGTAAACGATCCGGTCTATGATCGTCCCGATTTTGCCGCTGATTTCTTTTCCACGATTGCGCTCGATATGGGCACGCTCGTCAACGATCCAGGCTACGCGGCTCTTCTGAGCGCTTTTGGGCCATCTCTTATCGACAAGACAGGCTCGCGCCCTTCTGCAAGACAGTCTGATGCCGCAACCGTAACCCGCATCACACACCCCAGTCAGCTTCGGGCCATTCCGAACAACGCCATTCTCCAGCAACTGGGCTGGTGGGCGAATGTTCTGCATGGCCTGGGCAACGCCGCACAGCGTCATCCGGAAACTTTCGAACATTTCGTAACCAGTTCGCCGCGTTTCCGCGAGGCCATGGATTTTGCACGTCAGGCGTTAGCCCATTCTGATCTGGAGGTTCTGCGGGCAACCGTACGCCAGCTTGATCCGGGAACATGGCTTGATCGGGCTTCAAAAGCGGAAGACGAAGAAGAGCGCCAGAATTATCTGACCATCTCACATGGTCTCGAAGTGCTACAGTTCTGGACGAGCGCTCCTGCAATGTTCCGTCGTATCCAGACGGACCACATCGCCTTGCGGGCAGCATGGCCAGATGCACCGCATATGGAACCCTGTGAAAAGCTGCTTCACGCCATCCGGTTTGCCCTCATTGACCGGTTGTGGCTTCTCTCTACCCGCATCCCATATTTCGGACCACGAAACAACCTGACACGCGACTCCATCACAAACCTAATCCTGTGTCTTAATATTCCGCGTTCCTTAGAACTGCTGGATGACCTGTTCCCTATGTCTGCCCTTAGCGTTTCCAATCTGGATTTTGGGGAGCCAGGAGATGCCGGGGAAGAAAGTGGCTTTGCGCGCGAACATCGTGAGATCTTCCAACCACTGGAACGGTGCTTCAATCTGCTCAGAGAAATTGGCATTGCGATCATGCACGCCAACCGTGCTTTCGGTTAAAAACGAAACATTATAACAACGCCTTGTCTGCAAGGCAGCTATGCGCTTAGAGAAGGACAACACAATCAGCAGAAAGCCCTTTCTGAATGCTACGCAAGGCTCTTCTTCTCGGTGTTGCCATGATGGCAACACCTGTTTTCGCCGCTGAGACAGCGAAGGATACACCCGCTCCGAATGCCGATAGCGTCACGCGCGCGACCGTCGTCGTTGATGGTACGACCATCCCTTATCAGGCTGTTGCGGGAACCATTCTGGTTCATGGTGCTGGCTATAATGATTCAAACGACGTTCTGAACAAACGCGGGGTCAAGGTTGAAGCCGGGAAGGATGATGAGGATAAAAATCCTCCTGTCGCTTCCATGTTCTACACAGCCTATTTCAAGGAAGGCGCTCCCTCAGCCAAGCGCCCGATCACCTTCCTGTATAATGGCGGTCCTGGTTCAGCATCCGTCTGGGTTCATATGGGCACGTTCGGACCACGCCGCGTAAATACGCCGGGCGACCAGCATCTTCCCGCCGCCCCATACGCTCTGATCAACAACCCACAGTCCTTACTTGATGTTTCGGATGTGGTGTTCGTGGATGCACCGGGGACAGGCTTTTCCCGGATCGCGGGCAAAGATGCTGCCAAGGAATTTCTGGGCGTCGACGGAGACGGTGAAGCCTTCACGCACTTCATTTCCAAGTTTTTAGCGAAGTACCATCGCTATAACTCACCGAAATATCTGTTCGGTGAAAGCTACGGTACGATGCGCTCAGCAGTCGTCATCAATGATCTTGAGCAGGAAGAAAACATCGACTTCAACGGTGTCATTCTTCTTTCCCAGATCCTGAACTACGACAACAGCGCTGATGGCCCGCAATTCAATCCCGGCGTCGACGACCCTTACGTTCTTGCACTTCCAACTTACGCCGCGACCGCCTGGTATCACCACTGCCTGCCGCAGCAGCATGCTGATCTGAAAGCCTTCCTGAAGGAAGTCGAACATTTTGCAGTAACGGACTACACCGTCGCTCTGCGTCAGGGTGCAGACCTGCCTGAGAATGAGCGTCAGGCCATTGCCGAAAAGCTCCATGACTACACCGGCCTTCCGACTGATTATATCCTGCGGTCAGACCTTCGCGTAAATGGCGGCCAGTTCGAGCAGCAACTCCAGGCCAAGACGGGCATGGCGACGGGTCGTCTCGATACACGCTATTCGAGCCCAACGCTTGATCCAATGTCCAAAGAAGTGGATTACGATCCACAGTCCAGCGCTATCAGTTCGGCCTATGTGTCGGTTTTCAACGACTATGTCCGCAATACGCTGAAGTACGGCACGGACGAGACCTATCGCCTGTTCAACCCGGAAGATCACTGGGACAACAAGCACACGCAGCCAGGCCACGGGTATCAGCCGAAGGGCGTTCCGAACGTCATGAGCGATCTCGCCATGGCCATCAAGACGAACCCCAATCTGCATGTCATGCTGAATGGCGGCTACTACGATCTCGCAACGCCTTATTATGAGGGCATTTACGAGATGAAGCACCTGCCGATGCCTCTGAACCTTCAGAAGAATATCGAATACGCCCAGTATTCTTCGGGACACATGGTTTACGTGGACCCCACTGCTCTTCAACAGTTACATGACAATGTTGCAGCCTTTATCCGCCGTACTGATAACCTGCACTGATTAACAACTCTGTAGTGGGAGAATATTTTATTTCCCACTACAGACACCGTCTTTTATTCGGCGAGAACCGGCCAGCCACCCGATCCGGATCAACACATGATTCGGACCCCTGAGAGCAAATGGATGCATTCCCTATAACTTCAGCGGCAGCATATTGTTTTCAGAGCACCGGGCACTGAAAATCTAAGCCAAACAATTTATATCTGCCCGACGGAAACAGAGGCAAAATAGATTGCGCTTGCCATCAGGCCGCCCATCCAAGGCATAGCCTGCGTCAAATGGTGCTCATCACCATTAACAAACCAAAATCCGGTAATTTTGCGCGTTATCATGCGGCTCTCACAAATGTAGCGCAAAAAAAGCTCTCGGCTTCTTCCATATAGCTAACCGAAAAAACGCCAATGACGGACTGAGTGTTAGTTCTATTGTGAAGCTGCATCCACAGCCCACTGATATTCAATAAAAAACCCCGCCAGATTGCTCTGACGGGGTTTGTCGTTCACCGGAGGTGAAAAGATCAGGCAGACTTCGCCATGATCTCTTCTGCCACGTTGCGCGGCACCGGATCGTAATGATGGAACTGCATGGTGAAGGATGCACGACCCTTCGTTGCAGAACGCAGATGGGAAATGTAGCCGAACATTTCCTTCAGCGGCACCTGTGCGCGGATCATCACGGTCGAACCCGACGTTTCCTGGCTCTGGATGATGCCACGGCGACGGTTAAGATCGCCCACGACGTCACCGACGTGGTCGTTCGGCGTCGTGATTTCCACGTCCATGATCGGCTCAAGGATCACCGGACCGGCGTTCTTCATGCCTTCACGGAAGCAGGCCTTGGCGGCGATTTCGAAGGCCAGAGCCGACGAGTCAACGTCATGGTACTTACCGTCGAGCAGCGTGAACTGGAAGTCCACCGTCGGGAAGCCAGCCAGAACACCCGTGGTGCTCTGCATCCGGATACCCTTTTCGACTGCCGGGATGTATTCCTTCGGAACCGTACCGCCGACAATCTTGTTCGTGAAGATGATCTCGTCCGGCTTGTCAGACGGAGCGAACTCGATCTTGACTTCAGCGTACTGACCCGAACCACCAGACTGCTTCTTGTGGGTGTAGGTCTCAACGTGCGGCTTCGTGATCGTCTCACGATAAGCCACCTGAGGCGCACCGATGTTAGCATCAACGCCGTATTCACGACGCAGACGGTCAACAATGATGTCCAGGTGAAGCTCACCCATGCCGGACAGGATGGTCTGACCCGTTTCCTGATCCGTCTTGAGGTGCAGGGACGGATCTTCAGCCGTCAGCTTCTGCAGCGCCAGCGTCATCTTCTCGACGGCGTCCTTGGTCTTCGGCTCGACGGAGATGTCGATAACCGGAACCGGGAACTGCATACGCTCCAGAACCACCGGATCAGCGGCATCAGCCAGCGTGTCACCCGTGACCGTGTCTTTCAGACCAACGAACGCAGCAATGTCACCCGCGCCAACGGACTTCACTTCCTGACGCTTGTCAGCATGCATCTGGAACATGCGGCCGACGCGTTCCTTGTGACCCTTCGTCGTGTTCAGGATCGTGTCACCAGCGTTCAGAACGCCACGGTAGACGCGAACGAAGGTCAGCGTGCCGTACTTGTCGGAGATGATCTTGAACGCAAGGCCAGCAAACTTTCCGTCTGGATCAACCGGAACGATTGGCAGGAAGTTCTCGTCAACCTCTTCGCCTTCCGGCGGAGCGATGCGGATGCCTTCAACTTCGTCAGGAGCCGGCAGGTAGTCGATAACGGCATCGAGCAGAGGCTGAACGCCCTTGTTCTTAAACGCCGTACCACACATGACCGGACGGAACTCACCGGAGATCGCACCCTTCTTGATGCACTTCTTCAGCGTAGCAACGTCAACGTCACCCTTCTCGAAGTACTCTTCCATGGCTTCGTTGTCCATGGCGAGCGCCGTGTCCAGAAGCGTCTGGCGAGCTTCCTCAGCCTTTTCCTTCAGGTCAGCCGGGATTTCTTCGTAGTGGAACTTGGCGCCGAGTTCGCCGCCTTCCCAGATGATGGCGCGCATCTCAACGAGATCGACAACACCAACGAAATTTTCTTCAGCACCGATTGGCAGCTGCAGCGGAACTGCAACGATGTCCAGCTTCTCTTTCAGCGTGCTGAAAGCGTAGTAGAAGTCTGCACCCGTACGGTCGAGCTTGTTGATGAAGATGATGCGCGGGACGTTATAGCGGTCAGCAAGACGCCAGTTGGTCTCGGACTGCGGCTGCACGCCTGCAACACCTTCGATCACGAAGATGGCGCCATCGAGCACACGGAGCGAACGGTTTACTTCGATGTTGAAGTCAATGTGGCCCGGGGTGTCGATGATGTTGATGCGGTGGTCGTTCCACTCACACGTCACGGCAGCGGACGTGATGGTGATGCCGCGCTCACGCTCCTGCGCCATGTAATCGGTGGTGGTGTTGCCGTCGTGGACTTCACCGATCTTATGGGAGACACCCGTGTAGTACAGGATGCGCTCGGTCGTGGTGGTCTTACCAGCATCGATATGTGCGGTAATACCGATGTTGCGGATCTTCGAGAGAGCCGATTTGGCTTCCTGAACGCTTTCAGACACGGAGAACCTCCAAAAAACAATAAAAGGTGTTTCAGTCTGGACTGAAACACCTCCGCTGCGGCTCGTTAAAGCCGAACCTGATTTGTCCCAGTGGCGGCTGAATGACCCAGACCGCCATGGTTTTCAAGAGTAATCTTTATGAACCGACCAAAGCCGGAAAGATTTCTCAGGCAGTCTGTGCAGCCTTACGTTCCTGAACGCGCAGGATGCGGCGCTTGATGACCTGAGCTTCTTCAGGAAGCTTGCGGTTCGGCGTTCCCAGCAGGAACGAATCCAGCCCACCATTGTGCTCGATCGTACGGATACCGTTGGTGGAAAGGCGCATACGCACCGAAGCACCAAGAATATCGGAGATCAGCGTGGTCTCCTGCAGGTTGGGGAGAAAACGACGGCGGGACTTGTTATTGGCGTGGCTGACGTTATTGCCCGTCAGCACGCCCTTGCCCGTGACCTGGCAACGGCGAGACATGGTAGCACTTTCCTCGATGCTGGATGACGCAGGACAGCGAGGCCCGGCGTGTTCCGTAAATCAGGCGCGGCTTATGGCGAACGATAGGCCTTTCGTCAAGCCCTCATGACTGTTTCGCCCGCCTGAACCGACCACATTCGGGCATAATACCCGTTTTTACGGAGCAATTCAAAATGGGTGCCGCGCTCAACGATCCGTCCGGCATTAAGAACAACAATCTGATCCGCATCCTGAATCGTTGAAAGACGATGCGCTACGATGACGGTCGTCCGTGACTGGGCCAGTTCGCGCAACTCCTGCTGGATTGCGGCTTCCGTCCACGTATCGAGTGCGCTGGTCGCTTCATCCAGCAACAAAATCCGTGGGTCCTTGAGCAACACACGGGCAATCGCCGCACGCTGTTTTTCGCCACCAGAAAGTTTCAGCCCACGCTCGCCAACAACCGTTTCATATTTTTCTGGCAGTTCATCGATAAAGTCATGAATCTGCGCTTTCCGGGCTGCCTGATGAACCTCTTCTTCCGGAGCCGAGGGATCTCCGTAAGCGATATTTTCTCCAATCCCTGCATTAAACAGAACCGTATCCTGCGGAACAGTCCCGATGACGCGCTGAAGATCTTCCACAGCGACATCCCGCAAATCATGACCATCAATCCGGATCGCACCTGACGTCGGATCATAGGCCCGCGTCAGAAGGCGCCCCATGGTTGATTTGCCAGACCCCGTATGCCCAACGATGGCCAGAGATGTGCCTGCAGGGATTTCCAGTGAAATATCGTGAAGAATCTGACGAGCAGGATCGTAGCTGAAGGACACATGATCGAATGTAATCCTTGCGGCGCCACCATCTGCCAGCCTGACCGGAAGATGGACAGGATTTGCTGCCTCGACGATTTCAGAACGCGTCCCCAGAAGCTCAAGATAGTTTTCAAGATCAACCCGGGCATTGCGCCATCCGGCACTCACATAATTCAGCGCGCCCACTGAACTATATAATCCACGCAGATAACTTCCGATCAGGACAAACTGAGCGACACCAATCCGGTGCAGCACAATATCATGTGCGGCCAACCCCAGAAGAGCCGTCGTTGCACAGGCAATCAGCAGGCTACGTGCCATCTGGGAAAAGCCAACAAGTCTTTTTAGCCGGATTTCCGCACTTTTCAGCGCCTGCCTGGAGCGGTCATACCGCAGAATTTCCTGACGACTGTTTGCAAAGCTTCGAACAGTCTCGAAATTCAGCATACTGTCGACAAGCTGATATTGCGCCTGACTGTTGGCTGTGTTCCGCGCCCTCCGCGCTGTCATGCGCATCCGCGTAAAGACGTAGGAGACAGCCGCATAAACACCGATGCCGGCAACAACAATCGCGACATATCGCCAGTCAAACACACGCAGGATGACGAAGAGTGTCATCACTAACTCGATCGTATTGGGCAGCACGTTAAAAAGTACGAGGCTTAGCAGCGTTCCGACAGCATCGGAGCCCCGATCCAGCGTTCTTGTCAGTGCTCCGGTCTGGCGATCCAGATGAAACCGCACACTCATGGCATGAAGATGCTCAAGCCCGACCAGAGCCACCCGACGCTGAAGATCGGCTTCAAGAGGGGCAATCAGCATTTCGCGGAGAGGAGTTGAAACCCCCGCTACCACCCGAATGATCGTATATTGTGCGATCAGCCAGACAGGAATTGCGAGAAGCGCCTGATGCTCTGACAGGGCAGCAACCATGCGACTGAAGACCCAGGGCGTTGCAACAGTCGTTCCGCTTTCAACAAGGAGAAGAACAAGAGCTACGCCGACCCAAAAGAAGGTACGCACAGGATTTTCGGGGCGGATTTTTTTCCAGAGTTGCCCTAGCGGCAGCATTTCCGACGTCGAATCGTATTTCTTTGACATGCCGGACTATGAGAAAGAGAGGCTTCGCTTTGCAATCTCTCCTGCACATGCGAAACTTTCCATCGTGTTCGATAAATCCATATCCCCGTCCCTTTCTCGTTTTCTTCGCCATATCGAGGCCTGTAACAGTGCCCGCTTGCCAGGAAACCGACTTCCGTTTTTCTGCGCCCAGAAACAGATCGGATGGATCTCTCCTGAAATCGCAGATCTGCTGGAAGGTTTAGGCCTGAAAGACGAGACAGGCTTCGGAGTTGCTTCGGGACAGGAGCTTTTCCCTCTTTCACAGACATTGGCCCAACAGGGTGTGTACGCCTCCCATAACGAGCCCTTTGACGTGAGGAACGATCTTGGCGTTGTCGTTGGTCAGGTAGATCGAGGCGCCATTCCGGTTCTCGGGGTTGCTGCCGAGGGCGTGCATCTGAATGGTCTGGTTGAAGACCACCCTTCCGGCTCCATGCTTTGGATTGCGCGCAGAAGCATGACCAAACGACTGGATCCGGGGAAACTCGACCATCTTGTGGCTGGCGGCATGAGTGCAGGACTTGACCCGCACACAACCGTCATCAAGGAAGCGAAGGAAGAGGCTGGGATACCTGAAAGCCTGGCAGGCCATGCCCAGCCGGTCAGCCGCCTTCAATACGCCATGGAGCGCCCTGAGGGGCTCAGGCGAGATGTTCTGCACTGCTACGACCTGATTCTGCCACGCGATTTTACCCCCATCGCAGAAGATGGCGAAGTCGAGAGCTTCCATCTGCTTCCGCTGACAGACGTTTTTGCACGCGTTCGGGACACGGATGATTTCAAATTCAACGTCAATCTTGTTCTAATAGACCTTTTCATCAGACGGGGGCTTTTCACGCCTGATGAGGCTCTCATTCTTCAAAATGCTCTGACGCGAAAAACATTATGAAAAAACTTGGCTTCACCGCCCTCATCCTCGCGCTTCCTCTTCTGGGAGGATGCGTTGTGCCCGTAAGTGTCACACCCGACCTCTGCCGCGAAATGCGCGCTCAGGATACTTTGCAAATTCGGATGATGTTCGGGCAGACCCGCCCAGGCGGCCTCCCGATCACGGATACTGAATGGCAGGACTTCGTGACGAAGGAAATCACTCCACGCTTTCCGAGCGGCCTGACCGTTTTCAATGCTGACGGTCAATGGATGAACACGGTGACGCATATTGTTGGCCGTGAGCCTTCCCGCATTCTCTGGGTCGTCGTTCCGGCCGACAAGAACCTGCAACATAATCTTCGTGCAATTCAGGCTGCTTACCGGCAACAATTCTCCCAACAGGCCGTTGGGCTCACCATTCAATCCGGATGCTCTCTGTTCAACTGACAGTCGTAGCGTTTCCCGAAGCCTGCAAGTTGGACTTATCCGACGCAGGTAGCCATCGCTATCTTCTTTGCAGGCTTCCATTTTCAGGATCCCCATGATCGACCAGCTCCCTCCTCGCTCCCCTGAAGTCATCCCGGTAGAAGCGTCTGATTCTACCGGAACCATCCAGCGGCGGGCTCGCGGATTTCTGGCTCTCTTCTTTGTCGCTATCGGTCTCTACACGCTCAAGAGCTTCCTGCCGGCTCTGTTGTGGGGCTGTGTTTTTGCCATTTCGCTCTGGCCTCTGTACCAGCGGGCGGAGCGCCGTTTTGGCCGAAGTGACTGGCTTCCGATGGTCTTCACCCTTGTCGTGGCCCTGATCTTCCTCGTCCCGGTCTCACTCGTCGGCGTGAAGCTTGCTGATGAGATAAGAAGTGCGCTCGAGTGGATAGATGACGTCCGCAACAATGGCATTCCGATGCCAGAGTGGGTGCCGCATCTTCCGTTCATCTCATCCCAGGCCACGACCTGGTGGCAGAACCACATGACGAGCCCTCAACGCCTGTCCCGCCTGCTCCATTCTGTGGACGTAAGTCACGGTATGCAGATGACAAAGCAGGTCGGATCTCAGGTGGCTCGACGAGGAACGCTCTTTGCGTTCTCACTGCTGACGCTTTTCTTCCTGCTCAAGGACGGCGACTACGTCATCCGTAAAGGGCTTGTTGGGTCCCATCGACTGTTTGGGGCTCAAGGGGAAAGTCTGGCCAAGCAGATGATCTCTTCCGTTCACGGAACACTTGCAGGGCTGGTTCTTGTTGGACTGGGAGAAGGCGCGATTATGGGTGTAGCCTACATGTTGACAGGCGCCCCCCAGCCGCTCCTTTTTGCCATGCTGACGGCAGTCGCAGCGATGATTCCCTTTCTGGCATGGCCTACCGTGGGGCTGGTCGCCTTGCTGCTCCTCGCCAAGAGCAGCATGATTGGCGCTATTGTCGTGATGGCTTTGGGGTCAGTCGTGATCTTCGTGGCAGATCACTTTGTTCGCCCGGTTTTAATTGGCGGCAGCACGAAGATGCCTTTCCTGTGGGTTCTGCTCGGTATCCTTGGGGGAGCAGAAACTTGGGGGCTTCTGGGTTTATTTTTGGGGCCAGCAATCATGGCGGCGCTTCACCTGCTGTGGACGCTCTGGACTGAAGAGCGCACAGACGGGAAAAAGGCCTCTTAGGCCTTTTAACAAACTTAATTTTCTGGAAATTACCGCAGGACTGGTCGGGCAGGCGGGATTCGAACCCACGACCCCCAGTCCCCCAGACTGGTGCGCTACCAGGCTGCGCTACTGCCCGTTTGTCCTGCGGTGGCGGTGGTTTAGCAGCGTAGCGCCATCACCGCAAGGGCCTCTGATTCAGACAGGCAGAAGATTTCTCAGAAGCTGAAGTTCTTCGAGAATTTCTCTAAGCTCGGCGCGTAGAAATTCGTTCTCGGCATCCAGATGCTTCACAGATGCGCAGAGATGCTGATTCGCGTCCTGAAGCGCCAGCATCTCTTCCGTATCGCGAATTGAGAAGGCTTCGGCTTCGGCTTCGGCTTCGGCTTCGGCTTCGGCTTCGGCTTCGGCTTCGGCTTCGGCTTCGGCTTCGGCTTCGGCTTCGGCTTCGGCTTCGGCTTCGGCTTCGGGAGGCATAATTCCTGTCAGGCATTCGTCAAGCACATGAGATGCTTTTTCTTCTTCCGGAGACATCTCCGGTTCCGAGGCATTCAAGTCTTGCTTCTCTTCATGAAAGGACAGGACCACAACCTCATCCACACCTGGGTCAGAGACATGAAGACGGTCCGAAGGAGCTTCCGGAAACGCAATATCATCAACGGATGAAACTGGATTGGCCGAAATTTCTTCCGTAGTCGTTGATACAGGCAGATCTTCAACGGCTGGGAAATGCTCAATTGGAGCCGATGCCACCGGATGCGGAACCGCAACGGGATGTTCAGCAGCTTTTCTCGCTTTGCGCTCTCGCAGGACACGCAGAACACCTTGTCCTTTGTAGCCCTGAACGTAGAGGAGATCGGAAATCAGCCGAAGCGTTTCGACGTGCTCCGGATTGTAGTACCGCCGACCACTTTCCCCGCGGAAAGGTTTTACACCGGGATAGATGGTTTCCCATGAGCGCAAACGGTGCTGCGGAATATGGAGCTCTTCTGCAACTTCGCTAATGGTGCGGTATGCTTCCGGACCTTTTTTTGCCTTGGAAGGATTCAGGTTTTCCTGATCCTGCTCAGCCTCATTGACTGAAGTCGACAAATTTTCAGTCATCCGCGTCGTCCACTCCGTGAGCCTCATTAACGATACCGTTCATCCGGTCCCTGAGAATTTGGGACGGTCGGAAGACCAGTACGGCCCTGGGAAGAATGGGGACTTCTACGCCGGTTTTGGGATTTCTCCCGATACGCTCCCCTTTCTGGCGAACAGAGAACGTCCCGAAGCCACTCAGCTTCACGGATTCTCCGGTCTCAAGCGTCCCGGAGATTTTCTCCAGTACACTTTCCAGAATCATGGAGGAATCGTGCCGGGACAGCCCAACACGGCTATAGATGTGCTCGACAAGATTCGCGCGCGTGACTGTACTCATGACACATGCGTATCATGACGTTCAGAACAGTCAAAGGAATCAATCGTTAACCTTGAAAGACCGGGAGGCACTCACATGCGAACGAGCGCAGATCCCCAGGTCAGACCACCGCCCAGAGCTTCCATCAGAACGAGATCGCCCTTCTGGATACGTCCGTCACGGACAGCTTCATTAAGGGCCAGCGGAATGGACGCAGCCGAGGTATTGGCGTGACGATCTACTGTCACCACGACCCGATCGGACGGCAGGGCCAGCTTCTTGGCCATCCCGTCAATGATACGCAGATTGGCCTGATGCGGGACGAGCCACTGAATATCCTGACCCGTCAGGTTATTGGCTTCCAGCGCTTCATCAACAGCTTGTGAAAGCTTGACGACCGCATGACGGAACACTTCGCGCCCCATCATCTTGAGGTGCTGCGTCGTACCCGAACAGCCTACAGCGCCGTCCACATAAAGAATATCGCCCGATCGCCCATCGGAGTGCAGATGGGTTGAGAGAACACCCTCACCGTCTTCGGCTCCAGCCTCCAGAAGGACAGCACCTGCACCGTCTCCGAAAAGCACGCAGGTTGTACGATCATTCCAATCCAGCAGGCGCGAGAACACTTCGCTGCCAATGACCAGAACCTTCTTCGCCAGCCCCGACTGGATGAACGAATTGGCGGATGCGAGCGCATACACAAACCCGGAACAGGCGGCACTGATATCAAAGCCGAAGCCCTTGGTGATGCCAAGGAGGGCTTGCACCTGTGTGGCAACAGCCGGAAACACCTGATCCGGCGTCGAGGTCGCCACCAGAATTGCATCAACCTCTTCGGCATTCACACCAGCCTGCTCAAGAGCCTGACGGGCTGCCTCTGCGGCCATGGATGCTGTTGTTTCGTCGCCTGAAACAATATGCCGCTGAGTGATGCCGGTCCGAGCCCGGATCCATTCGTCGGACGTGTCGATTTTCTGGGCAAGATCGTCATTGGTGACAACCGTGCGGGGCAGATATCCACCAACGCCTGTCAGACGGGCACGAAGAGGACCGGACATAGTTTTCAGCTCACAGGTTCTGGAGCGACCGCATTGGCAGGTGTTGCGTCGGTGTCGGCGCCGAGCATGCCAAGCTGATCCAGACGGGCACGGATCTTGTCGTTCAGGTTATGGGTAACAGCGTCCATGGCGACATCAATGGCAGAGGCAAAGCTTTCGCCATCAGCGCCACCGTGGGACTTCACGACAATACCGTTCAATCCGACAAAGACTGCACCGTTATAACGCCGCGGGTCGATCCACTCCCGCATGCGCTCTAATCCAGGACGAACCAGAAGGTACCCGATGCGCGTCAGCAGATTGGTCTGGAAAACATTTTTCAGCAGACCGAAAGCGAGCTTGAGCGCACCTTCACCGGTCTTGAGAGCCACGTTTCCGGTAAAGCCGTCCGTCACAACGACATCCGTCGTGCCAGCCGTAATGTCATGCCCTTCCACGAAACCGTGGAACTGCTCTGCCAGCACACTTTCACGCAGACGTTCAGCGGCCTGACGGAGACGCTCGTCGCCTTTCAGATCCTCGGAACCGACGTTGAGAAGGCCAATCGTGGGTTTTGGAAGACCAAGCGCTGCCTGAGCAAAGGCCTCGCCCATAACAGCAAATTCAACCAGATTGCGGGCATCGCAGGCGATATTCGCCCCGAGGTCCAGCATCACGGTATCACCGCGCGATGATGGCTGCACAGCCACCATGGCAGGTCTGGAGATACCTGGGAGAGCTTTCACGATAATTTTGGCGAGAGCAAGCATGGCACCACTGTTACCAGCGGAGACTACTCCGAGTGCTTCACCAGATGCGACAGCTTCCATTGCAAGGCGCATGGATGAACCGCGGACGCGCAGAGCTGCGGTCGGCTTCATTTCCATGGAAATGCTAGCAGGGGCGTGACGGATGTCACAGATACGGGCAGCTTTTGGGTATCGTGCCAGAGCCGGCTTTAGAACCGCCTCATCTCCGATCAGGAGCACTCTGGCTGTCGGATGCCGGTCTGCGGCCAGTTCGAGGCCAGCAAGAACGATATCCGGTGCCCTGTCTCCTCCCATTGCGTCGACGGCGAGGGCGTAGGGCCTTGGGGCCGCGACGTCACGATCAGACGCGACAGGCGCTTTAGACATTAAGACAGTTTCCCGGACAGCATCGCAGATGCGGGCACGCCTTGAGGGTGCCCGCAGAAGAGATCAGGCGCGGACGGCCGTCTTCAGGCTCTTGCCTGCTGCAACAACTTCACGACCATCGTAATGGCCGCAGTGGCTGCAAACGTGGTGCGGGCGCTTCAGCTCACCGCAGTTCGCGCATTCAGCATGTGCTTCAGCCTGCAGGGCATGGTGGCTGCGACGCATACCGGCACGGGACGGCGTGGTCTTTCTTTTGGGGACGGCCATGGCTTTTATGCCTCTTTCTGCTTCTGTGTCGGCACCCTCTCCGCTCCCAGCGGCATGCGGTGCCCCGTTATTCGTCGTCTCGTATTTACGCCGAGTTCAGGCGGGCGGCTCTAGCAGAGCAAACGGAAACCCGCAAGCCAAAGCTGGGGATTTTATTCTTTTTTATCCCCGTTCTTCAGGGTCGCCAGCGCCGCAAACGGGTTCGGACGACGCTCTGACTCTGGCAGGTCATCAGAATGACCGACCTCTTCTTCCCCTTCTGCGGGTGTAACGTCAACAGCATTTTCGAGACCCGCGCCCGGTTTGCGAGGATAGGGGTCCAGCATCAGCGCCAGTTGTTCGGCAGCAGCTTCACCAATATCGAGGCCACGGCCGTCATGTGGAAGTTCGTCAGGGCCTTCAAGGTCAATGGAATCGATATCGAACTCGTCTTCCGGCATTTCCGATTCAGGAATGAAGCGAAGAATGAACGTCTCTGCGAGAACGTCATCAAATTTTTCTGCCGTAATGACGCAGACCTGTGTCACTTTCGCGGACAGACGCCCCTCGGCAAGAATGTGCTTCTTGTCTTCAGGCGTCAGGAGGAAGCGGCATTCCAGATGCTGGATGGCGGGAATACCGAAACGTCGAGCCAGAGCCTCACGCTCCTGCTCTGTTGCCGTAATCGTTTCTTCCAGACCCGATCCCAGCCGCCTCAGGGGAATACGGCGGGAAAATTCGGGAGTATTGGACATTTGAGCACTCCACCCCCGATCATCATGGGGGAAATCGTTGACAGGCGGGTTCCGTTTAAGGCACGCGCTGGGTTGAGCGGTTCTCTTGCACAGGATAGTTTCCGGTTCCATGAATAACGCATCTTTTCTGACGGCAAAAAGCAGAACACCTCTTCTGCGTCGCCTGAGCCTGTCTGGCTTGGCCTGTGCTCCGCTTCTGCTGGGAGGATGCTCCTTCTTCAGCCCGATTCCCGAACCTCGCGGATCGCTGATCGAGAAGACGGATTACGCCCAGCTCGTACCGGGAACCAGTACGCGTTCAGATGTTCTGGATGCCATGGGCTCTCCGACCGCACATGCGACATTCGATGACAATACCTGGATCTACGTGTCCATGATTACGTCTCCGACGCCACTGGGCTTTCCTTCGGTCGACAAGCAGCAGGTGGTTGTTCTGAATTTTGACAATTCTGGCGTTCTGCGAAAATTGGATACGCTGAATCGCAAAGATGGCATCCGCGTTGGCATGGTCGGGGAAAAGACCCCGACACCAGGAACAAAAACCTCTGTCATCCAGCAGCTTTTGGGCAACGTTGGCCGTTACAACCCGATGAGCAACATGAGCAGCACCTTTGGCGGCAGCCAGGGGCCGCTGGGCAACCAGGGCACCGGCAATGGCGGCGCAGGCAATACGCTGCCCTGATCTGGCTGGCTTATTTTGGCAGGCTGAGCAGCACGCTTAGTCCGCCAAGGGGGCTTTCCAGTAGCCTGATGGTGCCACCATGGGCATGAATAATGTCCCGGACGATAGTCAGCCCCAGACCAGTACCGCCGTTATTTCCTGAACTACCAACCTCAAGAAGCGTCTTTCGACGGTCTGCCGGAATACCGCCGCCGTCATCTTCAACCGTAATCTCGATCCGGCGCTCCCCTTCCCACAGCGAAAACCGCATGGCTCCGCCGTGTCGTCTTGCATTGTCGGCGAGATTGGTCAGAGCCCGTTTTAACGCATCCGGACGCACTGGCACCTCTACGCCTTCTTTGCCTTCTACACTCAGCACCTGGCCACCCGCGCGCCGAGCTGCGACAGCGACGTCTTCGATCAGAGCACGAATATCGGTCAAAACCGGCTTCTCCGCTCCTTCGCCACGCGCGAAGGACAGGTAACTGCCAATCAGGCGCTCCATGTCCTCAATATCCGCCACCATATCATGAACATCCGGCTGAATGTCCTCCGCGCGAATCATTCCTTTAGTGGGCAGCATGGCCATACTCAGACGCAAACGGGTGAGTGGCGTTCTGAGGTCGTGGGAAACACCGGCCAGAACGGCCGTCCGTTGCGCTACGAAGCGATTGACGCGTTCCTGCATACGATTGAAGGCAATGGCCGCCTGGCGCACCTCACGGGCTCCCTGAGGACGGATTGCTCCCTCGTCCCGCCCCAGACCGAACAACTCGGCTGCTTCTGCCAATCTGCGGATGGCACGGACCTGATTGCGCATGAACAGTCCGGCGATCAGGAATAAAAACGCTGAGCTGCTAAATGCCCAGGCGAGGAACATCCAGATTGGCCCGATGCTCAGTCTTTTATGAGGCGTCAGAACATCCAGCATCCCGTCTGGCAGGCCAACAGAGACGCGTACGGTCTCCGGGGCGGCAGACCAGTCCACAAAGAACGGGTGGCCAAGTCCCTGCTTGAGCGCACGTTCAAAATCATCGTCAATCGGGCCGAGGACATGATTCGTTCCTTCCCGCCTCAAAGTTATGTGAGGATGAAAAACGAATTGAAGTTGGGTTCTCGCTGCTGCGTCTTTCAGGAGTTCTTCGCGCCGGTCTGCTTCAGGCGTACGCTCCAGCATGGAAATGACAAGCGAGATCTCACCGGTAATGCCATCTGAAAGGCGCCGGGAGACGACATTCAGGTACGTTCCATAAAACAGCACCAGAACGATGGCCTGCGTCACCAGGAGCGGAATCAGTACGATCAGCATGGAGCGCCCCAGCAGGGAGCGGGGCAACACACGCCTGAGCGGCCGGTCCAGCTTGCCCCAGCGCTCCTCAGAGTCCGGGTTTGAGAACATAACCCTTTCCGCGCACAGTATGCAGGAACCTGGGCTCCTTGGGGTCAGATTCAATACGACGACGCAGACGCGTGACCTGCACATCAACGGCGCGTTCGCCGATCTCGTCCATATCCAGAGCTTTCGCAATGTCTTCACGGGACATCACGACACCCGGTCTGGTGGTAAGGACGCCCAGCAGGGCTGCCTCGCCACCCGTGAGATGAACCGGCCCGTCTGGTCCAGTCAGCAATCCGCGCTCGACGTCAAACTCCAGAGGGCCAAGCCTGAGAACGGATGGGACCTCCATAACAGGCGACAAGGCTGGCACCACACGCCTGAGATGCGCTCTCAGGCGCAAGAGCAGTTCGCGCGGTTCAAAAGGCTTTCCAAGATAGTCATCTGCCCCAGACTCCAGACCATCGATCCGGTCAGCCGGTTCGCCGCGGGCTGTCAGCAGAAGAATGGGTAAAGACAGCCCCTCTTCCCTCAAAGATCGTGTGAGGGACAAACCGTCCTCTCCTGGCATGGTCACATCGAGAACAAGAGCATCCGGCTGGATGAGTTTCAGGACGTCCCGTGCCTGTACGGCATCCTGTGCGGTGGTAACCCGATAACCGTTCTCCGCGAGGTATCGCTGGAGAAGCCTTAGAAGGCGCTGGTCGTCATCGACAACGAGAATATGTTCGTCGCTCATCGAAAGCCCCCTCCTGGAGCCATCTGCAGAGGAGAGAGGACGCGCTTGAACCCTTCCACGGCTGTCACTCCAGCCTCCCGGTAAGCCCGCGTCATGGCTTCACGAATCAATTGGAAAAGCTGGCGTTCGATCGCCTCTCCATGAGGTGTCAGTTTCAAAGGGCGTTTACGGCGATCATGGCGGTCTTCTTCCTGAATGAGGAGGTTGCGCTCCCGCAGATCACCCAAAGCGCGCCCAAGAGACTGTTTGGTAATCCCAAGACTGGTAAGCAGAACACTCGGCGTAATGCCAGGATGCGCTGCAACGAGAAAAAGAATTCTGTGATGCGCAGCACCGAGGCCATTTTCCCTCAGGAAAGCCTCACATTCAGAATTCAGACTCCGCCAAGCCAGCATGAGGGATTCATAAGACTGACGGATTTGTTCTTCACGAAGGTAAAGATGCGCTGTGGTAGAGGAAGGCCCTTCAGGCGGCCGCGCTGTCACCGAACCATTTCCTCCACATACCCAAAGCGGGTGAAGTCCTCGATGCGCTGCGGATAAAGCACGCCGTCGAGATGGTCATTCTCATGCTGCAGAACATTGGCATGAAAGCCCACGGCCTCGCCGTCCACGGGATCACCGTTTTCATCCAGTCCCCGATACCGAACTTTTGCGTATCGCGGTACGTCACCTCTGAGACCAGGAATCGAGAGGCATCCCTCACTGCACACCATCATTTCATCACCGACAGGGGTAATTTCCGGATTGATGAGAACGCGAGGCAGCATTGCCTGTTCCGGGTCCGACACCCTGTTTGCAGGAACGTGATAAACGAACATCCGCAAGGGGACATGAACCTGCGGGGCAGCCAGTCCAGCACCTCGTGCATCTGCCATCGTTTCCAGCATATCGCTTACAAGACGGCGGATTTCCGGCGATTTTGGATCACTGACGGGCTCGGCCACCTGATGCAGGACAGGATGACCCATACGGGCAATTTTAAGCAGAGCCATGAGCTTCCTTTCTCTGTGACAGCTTATTAACGCAGAAGTCGCGGGCAGATTGCGCACAGATAAAAATCCGCACAAGAACCATCGAATGAATTGCACACCGCCAAAAGAGTGTGTTAAGGGCTCCATCCCAATTGGATTGCCATATCACGGGTGACGCTAAAGGCGGGCCCAGAAGGAGTTGACGGCACCGTGCAGGTACTCGTTCGTGACAATAATGTTGACCAGGCGCTAAAGGCGCTCAAGAAGAAGATGCAGCGCGAAGGCGTTTTTCGCGAGATGAAGCTGCGTCGCCACTTCGAGAAGCCCTCCGAGCGTCGCGCCCGCGAAGCAGCAGAAGCTGTTCGTCGTGCCCGCAAGATGGAGCGCAAGCGTCTGGAGCGTGAAGGCTTCTAAAGTCCTTCCCGTCATCTGAACGGACGAGAAAAGCCGCTACCCTTCAGGGAGCGGCTTTTTTATTGCTCTTTGAGATTATGCGC
Source organism: Gluconobacter sp. NFX36 (assembly GCF_049887835.1). NCBI lineage: Bacteria > Pseudomonadati > Pseudomonadota > Alphaproteobacteria > Acetobacterales > Acetobacteraceae > Gluconobacter > Gluconobacter sp. NFX36. Next base: position 196,283 of record NZ_JAGEKJ010000003.1, read on the forward strand.
CATCCGTTGCACCCATGCTCTCGCCTCATCAGGCAAGAGCATGGGTGATGCTCAGGTCAGCGAGGGTCCATCAATCGCTTGCTGAGGTAGATGGCCTCCAGGGCCCTCTCATGGGCAACCTCGGCCGCATTGACGGTACCGGCGTGCCCGCCTTCCGTATCCTCGTAATAGAAGAACGGTACATGCAGATCCTGAAGCCTCGCGGCGAAGAGGCGGGCATGCACAGGCCCAACGCGGTCATCACGCGTGGATGTGAAGATGAACGGCACCGGATAATGCACATCCGCCTTGAGCGCCTGTAAAGGAGAGGTTTTCTCCCAGAAGCCCTTTCCTTCGGATGTCGAGACACTTCCGTATTCTGCAGCCCATGAAGCACCAGCCGCCATATGTTCGTAGTTGAGCATATCCAGAAGCGGGACGCCGATGATGGTCGCATTCCACAGTTCAGGGTGCTGCGTAAACTCAACCCCCATCAACAGACCGCCATTGGAACGACCACGGATTCCCAGTCGTTTAGGCGACGTGATGTTTCTGGCAAACAGATCACGAGCAACGGACGCAAAATCGTCATACGCATGCTGACGCCCAGCATAGCGGGCTGCTTCGTGCCAGGCCGGACCGAACTCGCCCCCTCCGCGGATATTGGCCATCACATAGACACCACCGCGCTCGAACCACGTGATTCCGAGATCAGGATGGTAGACAGGCAGGTAGGACAGCCCAAAACCGCCATAAGCTGTCATCAGTGTCGGATTGAAGCTGTTCTTCGTCCAGTCTTTGGCATGAACGATAAAATAAGGAACCTGCGTGCCATCCGTACTGATCGCGAACTGTTGTTCGACAGTCAGTTTGGACGCATCGAAGAGATGTGGCTGACTGTAAAGCAGGCGCGTGGTCTGCTGGGCCGTATCGACGCTCCAGATCTGTGGTGGCTGAATGAACCCTTCCAACTGAAGGTATGCGTTCGAACTTCTGGGATCTGACGAAACAATCGTCGCAGCCATATTCTGCGGAAGCTCTATGGTTCGTCCAGCCCAATGCCCGCTGGCGCTCCGGCGATAAAGCATCAGCTTTGGCTGCACATTATCGTACAGCACGACAATCAACCCGTCTTTGGTCGTCGCTATTGCACCCCCCATCCCGTCTCCAATCGTCTGACGAGATGTCGGAGACACGATGACTTCTGGCTCTCCCGGATGCTCGGGATTGATTGCGACGACACTGTCAGCCGAAATACGGCCATGTGCCGTCTTCCACTCCTGCAGAAGGTGGAAAACCAGCTGGCCATCCTGATAGCTCAGGCCATCGTACTTCTCCGGCATGGGAAGCTGGCTGACATGAAGAGTTTTCGGATCAATTTTTTCCACATCACTATGGAAAAAATCTTTGTGTCGATCGATCAGAAGAAGCTGGTGCCCCTGCCCGTCCTGCAGAACCATTGGAGCGACTTCCATGTCGCTTGCCATCCCCCTGAAAACTTCCTGTGCCTGCAGGAGTGACTGACCCCGCTTCAGGGCACGGACAACATAAGGGTAACCAGAAGTCGTCAGACCAGCGTCCTGAGTGCCCCAGTCGCGGGATACCAGAAGCGTATCCCGGTCGAGCCATGCCACGGCCTGCTTGCCATTCGGCAAAGCAAAGCCTTGCGAGACAAAACGATCGGTAGAGGTATCGTACTCCCGCAGTTCGTGCGCATCCTCACCGGCGTTGGACAGTCCCAGCAGACAACGCCGGTCTTCCGGCTCAAGGCAGTTCAGACCTTCCATGACCCAGTTGGCATGTTCCGACTTGGAAAGCACATCCAGATCGAAACGTGTTTTCCAGACCGGATGTCCTGACTGGAAATCCGCTATGGACGTGCTTCGCCATATGCCACGTGTATGGGCCTTATCCTGCCAGAAATTCCAGATCGCTCCTGCCATCTGGGTTGGTGTTGCAAGACGGTCTGGAGACTGTTGAGCAGCAAGGATACGCTCATAGAGCGGCTTGTATCGTGGATCCGATGCAAGAGCCTGTTGGGTTGTGGCATTTTCCGCTTTGACCCAGTGCAGGGCAGTCGGGCCATCAACCTGTTCAAGCTCCGCGCGGGGCGGGACCTGCGGAGAGTTTTGGGTGCCAGCGTACGCAGAAGACGCCAGAGGGAAAAGAGGAAGTAAGAGACAGAGAGCCCGCAGTGCGGAGGGGCGCATGCCAGATCCTTTCGGCCGCCATTTAGGATGATGACGGCATCGTAAAGGTCACACTCAGGAAAACAACCTCAGTTTACGGCCACAGCACTGAGGGATTCTTCGACTTCCTGAAAGGTCGGCATGAGATCTGACGGAATGCTCTTACGCCCGATCTCTACGCTAACCTGCGGAGCATTGCCCTGAAGGTGCGCCACGATAACGGAGCGGACGAGATCAAGATACGAAGCCTCCTCTTCCACCACACCTCCGAGCCGCCCGGCGATGGGTGCAACGATACCGTAAGCCAGAAGAATACCGAGAAAGGTTCCCACAAGGGCCCCGGCAATCATCTCACCCAGGACGATAGGTGGCTTGCTGATGGAGGCCATCGTCTTGATGACGCCCAGCACTGCCGCCACGATCCCCAGGGCTGGCAGAGCATCTGAGACCGACTGAAGAGCATGTGGGAGATGCATTTCCTCACGCAGATTTTTCTTCAGTTCACGCCCCATGACGTCATCCATCTGAAACGGGTCTGTCGCGTTCATGCCTGCCATACGGAGATAATCGCAAATAAACGAGCAGACATGCGTATTGTCCCGGATCTTGGGAAAGGCTCCGAAGACTGTGCTGCCTTGGGGATCCTCGATATGGCTTTCAATCGCCATCATTCCCTTGGCGGCCGCAAGCCTGGTCATGTGAAAAAGAAGTCCGAGGAGTTCCAGGTAATCCTGACGTGTGTACTGGGAGCCTTTCATGGCCTTTTTAATTCCAGCAGGCAGGTGCTTCACCGCGCCAATGGAATTGGCCATCACGAAGGTACCGACAGCAGCTCCGAGAATGGTGAGAAGCTCAAAGGGCATTGAAGCGAGCAATGGCCCGATGGCTCCTCCGGATGCCACGAACGACCCAAAAACGCACGCAAGGACAACGCCCAGACCAATAAGAATAAACATTCAAAATTTTCCTGACTGGCGAAGAATTACGGCTGATCCGGGGAGAGGACGAGAACAACACGTCTGTTCCGGGCGCTGAGAGGATTGGCGGGGTCGAACAGGTTCCGGTCAGCGTAGCCAGTGACAGCTTTAAGTCGCCTGTCGGGAAAGCCGCTGTTCACAAGAATATCCCGTGCCGCCACAGCACGGTCGCTCGACAGGCTCCAGTTTCCTGGAAGACCGGGACGATAGGGTGCGGCATCTGTATAACCACTGACGGACAGACGGCCGGGCAGCTTTTCCAGATACGGCGCAATCAGTTTCAGAAGATCAGAAGCATGGCGTGTTGGAACGGCGGACCCCAGTGCGAACATGGCTTGATGGTCGGAATCTGCAATTTCGACGTGTAAACCGTCATCTCCCAGACTGACCGACACCTGAGAGCGCACGTCTGCCAGTTCCGGTGCCCCATCTAGCGCTTTGCTGATTTCCGTAGTCGCACGCCGCAATTCACCCTGCTGAGCGTCTTGTCCATGAGGCGCTGCAGGAGGCATACCGGGTTGAACCTGTCGATCATGAAGAACCACAATCTGGGTACTACGGTCTCCTGCATCCTTGTTCAGGAGATGATCCTTACCTGGTTCCCCGTTATCCGGATGCGCGCCTGCAGGGTCTCCCGGATGAATGGCCGCAGGTTTCTGGGATGAGGCAACCGGGTCCGGAACCAGATGGATGACATTCTCAGCCGGAGGCGGAATATCCTGCTGGATCGCCATGGGGTTGAAGAAATTGGCGATGCCTCTGCGCTGCTCTTCCGTTGTGGCGTTGATGAGCCACATCACGAGAAAAAACGCCATCATGGCTGTTACAAAATCGGCGTAAGCGATCTTCCAACTACCACCGTGATGGCCGCCCTCCACCACTTCAAAGCGCTTGATAATGATCTTGCGCTCGTCCTTGCCACCTGCTTTCGACATTCCACCTCCTGAGAGACCTCAAGTATGGCAGTCAAAGGTTAAGGAGAGCTTTAAGAGTGACGTGGCAACTGCACGCCAAGAGGATTTTCGACCACGGTCATCTGATAGCAGCGAACTGTCCGCCTCTGACTTTCTCGACAGAGAACATCCATCGGCAAAGGGCTCGGAATATGATGAATTTCCTCAACACGGAGCCCTTTCTCTCCCCTTGCGGCAGGAAGACGAAACAGTTCCCAACGACGATCTGTCCCAAATACGCTCAGACCAGAGTTTCCTTGATTGAAAGCCAATTGTGAGGCGAGACCGTAATCTTCTGCCATGAGAACCGTAGCCCCTTGAGCCACTGCCTGCCTTTCCAGTTTCTGGTCGAACTCCGGCCAGCCAGCAGTCTGGCGTTGAACCGGGTCTTTCGCAGGAGGTATCGGGAGAAAAGCGAACGCTGCCTGCAAACAGACCAGAGCAGTCACCACAAAGCCACTTGCTGCCGCCCAGCGAATACGTCGCCCCGCCTCTACCGCGGCCAAGGCAAGGACAGGGTACACAACAGCCGGCCAGTTCGCCTGAACGCGGTCTCCGAAGGCGTGAAAAATGAACACGGCCAACGGAAGGGCGCCCAGCCAAACCAGAAGTGTGTTGCGCTTGAAACAGGCCCACAGCCCTATTAAGAACAGGCCAAAAATCAGGGGCGTAGCGAGGCCGATCTGCCCTCCAAAAAGTTCTGACTGAAACTGGATTGCCCGGGCAGGATGCCAGTCCCCTGCTCGCCCTCCCTGCTTGAGCAAGCTGGCCCAATGATGCGTCGCGTTCCAGCAAAGAACGGGCGATGTTGCCGCCAACAGCACCGGAATGGCGAGCCATGGACCTGATTGTTTTCTCCATGCGGGAGAAAACACAACTGCACCACCAAGTCCAAACCCAATCAGAACAGCCGTATATTTTGAATCAAATGCCAGCCCCAGCAGCATACCGACCAGCAACCACCATCCGAGTGCCTTGTTGGCAGGCAAAGTGACGGCTTTGCCGATAGCGTACAGAGCCACCGAGACGAAAAATACCAGTGGTGTATCAGGCGTCATGGTCGCAGCGCCCAAGCCCAGCATCAGGGTCGCGTTCAAAAGAAGAACAGCCTGAAAGCCGGAAAGCGGCCATGATCGAGAAGGCAGCAACAGTCGGGCAGCATGAAACAAGGCCCAACTGCCGGGTAAAACCGAAAGAGGCCCTAAGAGACGCACACCTAGAGGCGTACCTCCGGCAATCCAGGTGCCAATCCGTATCCAGAGTGCCACCATGAAGGGATGGTCAAAATATCCCAGCTGTAAATGGCGGGACCAGACCCAGTAATAGGCTTCATCCGGTGTCAAAGGCAGAAGAGCCGCCAATGTAAGGCGCAATACTGTCAACAGGCCGAGAAAGCCCCAGAACATTCCAAGGGTACGAACCGTGTCGGTCTGCATGTCAGCGCCAGATCAGCGTTGAGGACACCGCATAATTCCAGACGACACCAATGACAGCTCCCGCTGCAGAGGCGCGGTCCCAATGGCCATGACCCAAATCGTGCAGAACCATTCGCGCGACGCCGATATTGGCGAAAACACCGACGGAGCACACTGCTGCGAAGAGTGCAAACCCCCGCCACATCCTTGCACCTTTAAGGCGCCGGTCATGATAGGTCAGACGGTTATTCAGCAGAAAATTCGTGAGAATAGCGACGGCCGTACCGACAAGCTGGGACTGGGAAAAATCCATGCCCGACACGCGGGCCAACTGCATGACTGCAACATTCACGATAACGCCAACCAGCCCGACTAGCGCAAACGCCAGAAATCGTGTTGGCAGCCAGCCATGCGTGAGTTTGTCGAGTAGCATCGTCGCGAACTGCAAAAGCACGACGACATCCAACTTGCTTTCCCCAGCGACTCTTGGGCGAAAAACAAAAGGGACTTCGGTAATCTTCGTCTCTTTGGGCGCAGACATGACAAGATCCAGCAGGATCTTGAACCCCGTGCCAGACAGCTTTGGGAGCGTCGCCGTAAAAAGATCACGCCTCATGGCAAAGAAGCCACTCATCGGATCCGTCAGAGGATGGGGCAGAACGGCTTGCGCGGCACGGATACCGGTGTCTGACAGCAGGTGCCGCCAGTGTCCGGCAAGACCGGCATTATCACCGCCTTCGACATGCCGGCTACCGACAACCATCTGTGATCCGGCATCAAGCGCCGCAACCATGGCAGGGAGTACGGACTCATCATGTTGGAGGTCTCCATCCATGACCGCCACATATGTCGCGCTGGATGACAGAAACCCTTCTATAACGGCAGAAGATAACCCTCGCCGCCCGACACGCCGCACAACACGAACACGCGGATCATTCTTGGCAATGTCTGAAACGCGGGCCGACGTGCCATCAGGAGAGTTGTCATCAACGAAAATGACTTCCCAGTATTCTTCTGCAAGGGCACGGCTGAGAGCCGCAACCATGGGAGCCACGTTCTCTGCTTCGTTGTAGCAGGGAACGATAATGCTCAACCGTGCGGGCAAAAGGAGATCTTCCTCAGATCTCAAAGTCATCAGATAGGAACCCCGGCCAGATCCCGACTAGTATGAATAGTCTGGAGGGTCTGGACGCGCACGACATGAACACTGTCTGTCAGGCGGCGGGTCAGAACGTTCTGGTGGGCAGCATCACGCGCAACAAGACGGACCAGGAAGTCGCCCCCACCACGTATCATGTGACACTCACGGGTTTCAGGCCAGGCACCAACCTGCGCCTCGAAAGCCTCGAGGACACTGCCTTTCTGGCTGTCCAGCCCTATCAGGGCATAGAAATTCAGAGACCATCCCAGCAGAGGCGCATCAACTTCAGCATGGTAGCCCTTGATGATCCCCAGCTCTTCAAGGCGTCTGACACGCCTCAGGCAGGGAGGTGCAGAAATGCCAGCCCGTCTGGCCAGCTCCACGTTGGTCATGCGGCCGTCTGCCTGAAGCTCGGCGATAATCTGCCGGTCAATGGCATCCAGTTCGACGGGGTTGGGAGAAAGAGAAGCGTTCATTTGACTCCGAGGTATATGGCAGGAGGCGACGTCCGCAAAGATGGCACATGCCTCTGAAACCTTTATATGAGGGATCGAAACACGGACGAGGATCAATCATGCCTGAAATCCACCATACAGACCTTCTGGTCGTAGGCGCGGGCCCCGCTGGTTACACTGCAGCCATCTACGCCGCACGCGCCAGCCTGAAACCGATTCTCGTGACCGGCCTTCAGCCGGGGGGACAACTGACCATCACAACGGATGTCGAGAATTATCCCGGATTTGCCGCTCCGGTGCAGGGGCCATGGCTCATGGAACAGATGCGCGAGCAGGCAGAACACGTCGGGACACGCCTGATCTACGATCTGATCATGGAAGCGGATCTTAAAAATGGACCGGCATCTGATGGATATTTCCGCCTCAAGGGCGATTCCGGTGACGAGTATCATGCCCGCACGGTCGTGATCGCAACAGGCGCTCAGGCCAAATGGCTGGGTCTCGAGTCGGAAAAGCGTTTGCAGTCTGGGGGCGTGTCCGCCTGTGCAACCTGCGACGGATTTTTCTATCGGGGCAAAACCGTAGCCGTTGTTGGCGGTGGCAATACAGCAGTCGAAGAAGCCCTGTACCTGACCCATCACGCTGACAAGGTTCATCTCATTCATCGCCGCGATGGACTGAGAGCGGAACGGATTCTCCAAGAGCGTCTTTTCGCGAATCCGAAAATTGAGCTCCACTGGAATCAGGCAGTGGAAGAAGTTCTTGGCGCAGGCTCTCCGGAAGTCGTCTGCGGGGTGAAACTTCGGAACACACAAACGGGCGAGTTCACCACACTGCCAGTTGACGGGGTCTTCGTGGCGATTGGCCACACACCGAATACGGGACCTTTCCGCCATGAAGTGCGCTGCGATGAAGACGGTTATATCCTGACCGAAGCAGGCGGGACTGCTACATCAGTGGAAGGCATTTTTGCAGCGGGTGATATTCAGGATCGTATTTACCGACAGGCTGTCACAGCCGCAGGCACAGGATGTATGGCAGCACTGGAAGCAGAACGGTACCTTTCTGGCATACCTGCTATGACAAAAACTTGACCCTCGCCTCGGCTTGAGACAGTTTCGTCCCTTCAACGACACACCGCAGAAATAACGCCAGGTGACATGGGTAAGAAGGACGAAGACCGACGCGCCAGCGATCGGGGAGATCACCATATGGACTGGGACAAGCTGCGTATTTTTCACGCAGTTGCTGAAGCCGGATCCTTTACCCATGCGGGCGACAGACTGAACCTCAGCCAGTCTGCCGTCTCGCGTCAGATTTCCGCACTGGAAGAAGTTCTGCGAGTGCCGCTGTTCCATCGGCATGCCCGTGGTCTTATTCTGACGGAGCAGGGTGAAGTCCTGAACCGGACCGTACGGGAAGTTTTCTCGAAGCTGGCTCTGACTCAGGCTTTTCTGAGCGAGAGCAAAGAGCGCGCAGCTGGCAAGATCAAGATTACAACCACGACCGGCTTTGGCTTGTGCTGGCTGTCCCCGCGGCTGCATCGGTTTCTGGAATTGCATCCCGATATTGAGGTTACGCTTCTACTGGAAGATGCGGACCTGGATCTTGGAATGCGTGAAGCTGATGTCGCTATTCGTCTGCACCCGCCCACACAGCCGGATCTTGTTCAGCGCCATCTTGCCAATTTCCCGATGCCTATCTACGCAAGCCCCGATTATCTGGAGCGTTACGGCACGCCAACCAACCTGCGAGAACTGGCAGAACATCAGATCATTGGATTTGCGGGGCGTAACCTGCCCTTACCCAATGTCAACTGGCTCCTGGACCTGCTGAGGCACGAAGGACTTGCTCATCGTGGCAGTCGTTTGGCTATCAATAACATTGCAGCCGTCGCCAATGCTATTTCAGCCGGCACGGGGATCGGGTCGCTACCGCTTTACACTGCGGCGTCATATTCCAATCTGGTACGAGTGCTACCAGATCAGCCTGTTCCATTGGTGGAGGCTTACTTTGTCTATCCCGAAGAGCTCCGCACATCCAAGAGAATATCTGTTTTTAGGGATTTTCTTTTGGCTGAAATCAGCTACCTCAAAGGACAGGACTAGTTATTCCACGGACGTCGTGATTCAACCGCGGCGTCCGCGCGCCGCAACGCAGGCATGCTGACTGGTCGAGGACCGGAATACAGCCTCTCCAATAGGGGCAAAATTATTAGAATGACCCATATGGCTTTTCCCGGGAGGAGCCTTGAGGAAGATCAACCCAGCCTGAGACTGATAACAGGGGACCTCTGCCGTTTTCTGTAAAATATTCCGTTGTGAAACATGCCTGGCACCAGTTGAGACAGACCTGTGCATATTGGAAGGTGTCGCCGCAAGGCATGACTGCATGAGAGCAATCCAACCAAGCACAAAACAGACAGGAATCACTATAAAATTCAAGAAAGCCCCTCCCCCTACAGTGGAAAGACTACTGCATTTGGAGGCAGGATTGTGCCCAAATGCAGGGGGGTTTTCACATTCTTCCACTGCCTGATGCACAGACAGCACAATACAGAATGGCTCAGGGAAACGCAGCAGCGCGTTAATCCTCACGCGCAGAAGAGACTGCGCTATGATTAACCCGCTCACGCAGTTCCTTCCCGACTTTGAAAAACGGAACACTTTTCTCGTCTACAGAGACTGTGTCGCCCGTTCGAGGATTGCGCCCTGTCCGAGCATCACGCTGACGAGGAATAAATGCGCCAAAGCCTCTTAGCTCGACACGATCTCCGCGTGAGAGCGCAGCTCCAATTTCGTCAAAAATCGTATGAACGATCCGTTCAATATCCCGGGCCAGAAGGTGGGGATATTGCGCAGAAAGCTCGGCAATGAGTTCCGATCTGGTCATGATTGCAGCCTATCTGCCTCCGCCCATGAAACGGGTTTCAGGGTTGCAAGATCGCAACGGCCCCGTCAAGACTGCTGATTGCCAACTGCCTATCCATTTTTTCCATAATGCCCGTTCCGAACACACCTTCGAAGATAGCTCGACGATGCGGAAAATCATACCAGTGCCGTGATGTTTCAGAGAGCAAAGGCATAACAGGGTATTGAGCATTGCCGATTTTCAACTGCTTGCGAAGCCACAGTCGAGCGGCATCTTCATCCCCCAGTTCGTCTATAAGACCCAGACCAATCGCCTGACGCCCTGTATAGGCCCGTCCATCAGCAAGACTACGGACTTTTTCTTCCGACAGATGACGCCCTTTGGACACCATCCCAACGAACTGATCAAAAAGATCATTTACCAGCCCCTGCAGCATGGCTTTGCCTTCAGGAGTCAAATGACTGGTCGGGTCCGTCTGGTCTTTCATGGCGCCTGACGTAATGGCCGCCACATCGATTCCCACACGCCCAAGCAAAGGCGAAACATCCGGACGCTGCAGAATGACGCCGATTGAACCTGTCAGCGTGGATGGGAGCGCCACGATATGCTGTGCGGGCACAGAAAGCATGTAGGCGGCTGATGCGCCCATATCCCCCATTGTGACGACAACAGGCTTCTTGGCAGCGAACTGTTCGATCGCATCATGCAGACGTTCACCACCCGTCACACCGCCACCCGGGCTGTCCACGACAACGAGAAGTCCAGTCACGGAAGAAGAATTCTGGGCTTTTCTCAATGCTGTCGTGATCCGCGAGACATCGTTTCCAATGACACCCCGAATGACGACACGAGCAATATGCGGTCGCCCTCCCAAATCAGCAGCAACCGGATGACCTTTACCAACAGCCACAATAAGAGCTGTCAGAAAAAATAAAATGGCGGCAATTCTCCATCGGAGAAGCCGCCGTTTCTCAGTCTGGGTCCGGAGAAGGGTTTCTGCTTCAGAATTCATGAAACAGTAGTCTCCGGACCGACCGACAATGTCAATTTCTCCAGCGATTTTTATACTGGAAAATCAGCCGCTTCAGGCCTGCTTCTTGGACTGGCGCGTACGGCCACCTTCTTTCTTGCCTTCTCCCGTCGCACTGATCTTGCGACCAAGGCCAATCTCCCGAGCCAGAGCAGAACGACGCTGAGCATAATTAGGAGCAACCAGCGGGTAATCAGAAGGCAGCCCCCAACGCTCACGGTACTGCTCAGGAGTCATGTTATAGGCGCTTTGAAGATGACGCTTGAGCATTTTCAGCTTCTTGCCGTCTTCAAGGCAGACAATATAGTCCGGGAAGACAGAGCGCTTGATCGGAACAGCAGGCTGCGGACGCTCTGGCTCAGGCTCCTGCTGCGGAACACCGGCATTGGCAAGGGCTTCATAGACCTGCCGAATCAATGCCGGAAGAGTTTCCGCATCCACGCTTCCCTTGGAAACCTGAGCCGCAACGATCTGCGCTGTCAGTTCCAAAAGCTCTGGATGAGAGGATGTGTTCTCCGACATAATATTTTACCTTCCCTGCGGGGTAATATTTTTTGCCATTTTCGGCGTGAAAACATTCTGCCTGTTATGATCATAGAATATACAATCAGCACCATGCAGATAGCGAATCAATTTTAACAAAGTTTCTAGAATATGCAGCCTAAAAAAGAAGTAATTATCCTGTTGGCCTTTTCGAAATTCACCAACGTTCCTTTGTGAGCCTTATGCAACCCAGGACTGCCATACTCTGCTCCCCAAGTGATTTCATGGGATGGCGCTCTCTCAGCCGTGATTTCCTGAACCAACAGGTTGCGGAAAACGCGATTCATTGGTCCATACAGGAAACAGACGCGCTATACGCACCTCAGAGCGAACGTATTCTTCCGAACACTCCTTCTCCATTGAAAATACCTCGCTCTTTCGGTCGATTAATCTCTTCGGTGTTTGCTTCGTCCATTCCTGATCGGTTTGATCGACTCTATCGCGCGCTGGCACATATCCAGCAAACTGGCGAGCCTTCCAGGGCCGACCTGCAGGATTTCGAACAGATTGCCGAGAATGTCCGCGCCCAAATTCTCGCACTGAGAAGCACATTCCCGGAAAATCGGATTAAAGACTGGCAGGTCATCAAAACAAACTATGCCCCACAATTAATTGATAGTCAGATTGGGCCACTTGGCCGATTACGGACTGCACCATGGGCTCTTCTGTCAGACAGCAGGACGCTTTGCTGGGATGGTCAGGACTATCGTATGGGTCCAGCACTGCCGGATATCACGGCCGCCTCCGGTACAGACCTGCTTCCTCAGGCCTTACAAATCGCGACAGCAACCCGCGCTAATGCTTACTGGCGGGGTTTAGGCACAGTGCACGTTACACCTACAAGCGCAGACATTGAGCAGTCTCCTTCCCTCACCGCCCTACGGGCACTTGCTACAGACTGCTCCCTTTGTGATCTGTGTCATCACGCTACGCGAACTGTCTTTGGCGAAGGCCCCCAGAACGCGGACCTTCTATTTGTTGGGGAACAACCTGGGGATCAGGAAGATCTTCAAGGTCGTCCTTTTGTGGGGCCAGCCGGACAGCTTTTTGACAAGGCTTTTGAGGAAGCCCAAGGGCAGCGTCATGAAGCATGGGTCAGTAATGCCGTCAAACACTTCAAATTTGTCCAGAAAGGAAACCGGCGCATTCACCAGAAACCGGGATCAGTGGAGATGAATGCCTGCTCGCCCTGGATTTCGGCAGAACGTCGGCTTCTACAGCCCAAGGTAACAGTCATGCTGGGCGTGACAGGAGCCAGCGCTCTTCTCGGGCGCCCCGTTACGGTTTCCCGTGAGCGTTCCCGGCTTTTCAGACTTGAAGATGGGAGCCTTGGTCTTGTGACAGTACACCCCTCTTATCTGCTGCGCCTGCCGGATGAGGATGCAAAGACACGCGAATACATAAAATTCGTCGCAGATCTGAGAATGGCCATTTCGGCTCTCGCCTAACGGGAACCATCGGGGCTAAGAAAGCCCTGCAATGAGTGGTAGCACTACGTCAGCAGGACGTCCGACTCCGAACAATCCCCCCTCCGGTGCAAGTGCGTCAGCAGCCTTGCGCCCGCGGATCAAACTCCCCTTGTCCTGGGTCTACGCTCCCTCGACGGCAACGCTCACCTTCGCACTCAGAAATACCTTGGCCGCATGCCTCGCGATCGGCATCGCATTCTGGATGGAACTCGATAGCCCTGCCTGGGCTGCGATGACCGTTTGGGCCGTTGCACAGGCAACGCGCGGTGAAAGTCAGTCAAAAGCCAAATGGCGTATTATCGGGACCATAACTGGAGCCGTTGCGTCCATTGCCCTGATGGCTGCGGCTCCTCAGGCTCCATGGCTGTTCTTTCCCATGATTGCCATCTGGATTGGCATGTGCAGCGGACTGGCGACATTTGTCAGTAACTTTCGCTCCTACGCCCTTGTTCTTGCAGGATATACCTGTTCGATCATCTGCATGGACGCAGCATCCGATCCTGACAATATTTTCACGGTGGCCGTCTCCCGCACCACTTACATTATTCTGGGCGTGCTGTGCGAAGCGTTCATGGGCCTGATCTTCGCAACAACCCAGGAACGACAGGCGCGCGCGCAATTGCGCCAGAAGCTGGAATCCGCGCTCGTTCTCGTAACCGGGACCTTATGCAGCATCCTTGGTGAAGAACGCGGAGCCCTGAATGCCGCACGCCGACAGTTCGGCACCATCCTCAGCATCAACGATCAGATCGAATTTGCTGAAGTGGAAATGGGGCCGCATGGCCACGAAGGCGATCACGCCCGCGCTGCTCTGGCCTCTGTGTCTGCTCTGTTGTCCCGCGGATTTGGCATGGCCATGCGGCTCCAGCTCCTTAATCATGAACATCCTGCATTTACGCAGGCCGCAGACGAAATTCTTTCTTTCCTTAGAGATTTCCCAAAACGGATCGCCAATACGACAACCGTTCCCGACCTTCTGGCGGAACTCCAGCATCTTCGAGACGTGTGCCGCCTGTATGCCGCCCCGCATCGAGAGACAGATCTTCAAAACAGCAATGAGCCTGTTCCGGGTAATGATCCTTTCGATCTCAGACTCAATGAGCAGGATACGGAAGCCCATCTGGATGAGCGCGTCCTGTTCATGTCTCTGGGCGAACTACTTGGGGACCTTGAGCTTGCGATCAAGGAATATGAAGCCAGTACACACTCCATTCCCGGCGATCATTTTCATTTTCAACGACAAACCCATCGGGATACCCGTGAGGCCGTCCATAACGGACTTCGGGGAGCATGCGCCGTCCTGGTAACGGCCCTGATCTATGAAATTACCGCCTGGCCCAGTGGGCTTGGTTTTATTGCGATTACGACTCTGGTTTGCGGCCTATTCGCAACCAAGGAAAATCCCGTTCTTGGGACCATGGAATTTCTGAAAGGCGCACTCGCAGCCTATGTCGTCGCGTGGATCTTGGTTTTTGTCTTGATGCCGAAAGTCACAACCTTCGAAACACTGACGCTCTTTCTGGGGCCTGCAATGTTTCTCGGCGGGTTGGCGAAAGGGAACCCCTCCACCGCAGGTGGTGCCGCAGCATACGGTCTGCTGCTCCCTGCCATGCTGGGACTGGAAAACCATCATGTCATGAATGAAGTGGCGTTCTACAACAGCAACATGGCCGTCGTGATGGCTGTTGGTATCAGTGTTCTGGTTTTTCGTACCGTTCTGCCGTTCAGCAGTTCAGATGAGCGATTTCGTCTGCGTCGCATCATGTTGACGGAACTCCGTCATCTGGCAGATCCGAACTACACGCCCCAGATCAGTGTTTGGATCGGACGCAACACGGATCGTTTTGCACGCCTCATCCGGCACGCCGGACCAACCCCTGCCCCACTGATTGAAGCGTGTATTCTTGGAACGCTTGCAACGCTGACATTAGGGCTGAATATCATCCGTCTTCGCACACTTCTCGATCGGGAATATTTGCCGGATAGCGCGCGACGCCCCATTCAGTTGGTGCTTCATTATGTTGAGCAGTCCACAAAGCGGCATGATAAGGCAGCCCGCGTTGCAAACGCCGCAGTCAGACGTTTACGTGCTCTTGATGAGCATGAAACCGATCTTGTGACACGGTTGGAAATGACCCGTGCCATCACCTATCTCGTCGTGATTGCCTATACAATGCAAACCAATGCGGACTTTCTTGACGCAAGCCGCCCTTTCAAGGGTGAGCGCAGCCACCTGAAACTTCAGGACGCTGTTCAGTAATTCGTTCGCGACACTACAGCCGCTGCTTCAAAGCTGGGGCCGAAACTACGAAATACCGCACATAAAGTCAGATGAGTCCGATTGAAGAGAACATCAATCAAACGCCCATTTTTTGATTTATCTGGCGGAGAGGGTGGGATTCGAACCCACGGTACCCGCGAAGGCACAACGGTTTTCGAGACCGCCCCAATCGACCACTCTGGCACCTCTCCGTACGGTCTGTATGAACAGACCTGATCGATGGAGCGGCTTATGACGAGGTTTTTCGGAGATTGCAAGAGGGCACGACCATACCCTTTGAAAAAAGCACAACTGTAACCTGTGACTATGCTATTTTTTATTGACGTCGAGGACACCGCGCTGTATCGACCCGCCTGTTCTGTTCGTTTTTTAAAGATGTGACAGGAACCAACGATAAGAAGCGACTGGGTTGCGCCAGATCGGGAATACCCCGGCAAAAGCAACCACGAGATCGGAACAGCGAGAGTTTCCAGAATGTTTGCAGTCATCCGCACGGGCGGAAAACAGTATCGTGTTGCTCCCGAGAGCATCCTGAAGGTTGAAAAGCTTGAGGCGGAAGCCGGCAGCACCATCACCTTCTCCGACGTCCTGATGGTCGGCAGCGAAGGCAGCGTCACTGTTGGCGCGCCTCTGGTTGCAGGCGCAACCGTGACGGCCACCGTGGTCGCACAGGATCGTCTGGCCAAGGTGATCATCTTCAAGAAGCGTCGCCGTCAGAACAGCCGTCGCAAGAACGGCCACCGCCAGCACGTCACCGTGCTGCGCATCGACGCGATCAACGCGGCCTGATAGCCCGCACCAGGAAGGATAAACAGCCATGGCACAAAAAAAGGCAGGCGGTTCCAGTCGTAACGGGCGCGATAGCGCCGGTCGCCGTCTCGGCGTCAAGAAGTTCGGCGGCGAAAGCGTTCTGGCAGGCAACATCATTGTCCGTCAGCGTGGAACCAAGATGAAGGCTGGCAGCAATGTCGGCGTTGGTCGCGATCACACCCTGTTCGCCCTTGTGGACGGACACGTGAAGTTCCAGCGTCGCGCCGAAGGCCGCGTCCACGTTTCCGTGGCGCTGCCGGAAGCCGCCGAATAAGTCACCGCGCCCTCAAGCGCGAGCGGAAGGGCCGGTCCTCCTCAGGGCCGGCCTTTTTCATATGTTGCGGATAATACGATGAAATTTCTCGACCAGGCCAAGATCTATGTACGTTCCGGCGATGGCGGTGACGGCGTGATCGCCTTCCGTCGGGAAAAGTACATCGAGTTCGGCGGCCCTGATGGTGGCAACGGCGGACGTGGTGGCGATGTTCTTTTTCGCGCCGTCCCTGCCCTCAATACGCTGATTGATTTCCGGTATACCCAGCATTTCAAGGCCCGAAAGGGTGGAAATGGTGCGGGCTCTGATCGGACCGGCGCTGCTGCGGATAACGTCATCATTGATGTTCCTGTCGGGACGCAGATTTTCGATGAGGACCGGGAAACCCTCCTCGCAGATCTCGACGAAGCCGGTAAGGAAATTCTCCTTTGCCGCGGCGGCGACGGTGGCCGTGGTAACGCTCATTACAAAACCAGCACCAACCGTGCCCCACGCCGTGCCGACAAAGGTTGGCCAGGCGAAGAGCGCTGGGTCTGGCTACGCCTGAAGCTCATTGCGGATGTTGGCCTTGTAGGCCTCCCGAATGCAGGCAAATCCACACTACTGTCTGTTGCTTCCCGTGCACGTCCGAAGATTGCAGATTATCCGTTTACAACACTTCATCCTCAACTGGGTGTCGTGCGCCTGAACACGACTGAAGAATTTGTCATCGCGGATATTCCTGGCCTGATCGAGGGTGCCAGTGAAGGCGCCGGTCTGGGCGATCGCTTTCTGGGTCACGTCGAACGATGCGCAACGCTGCTTCATCTGATTGATGGAACAGAGTCCCAGATCGTGAAGCATTGGCGCCTGATCCGACATGAGCTTGAAGCTTATGATCCAGGCCTTGCCGCGAAACCCGAAATCATTGTGCTTAACAAGTGCGACTCTCTCACGGCGGAACAGAAATCTGCCAAGAAGCGCGCACTGGCCAAAGCATCCGGCGCAGAAGTCCTGACCCTCTCTGGCGTGACTGGAGAGGGCCTCCCCGAACTGCTCCGGCTACTTCAGGATCGCGTCAACGCTGCAAAGGAAAGCAAACAGGCATGACATCCCCGGCCGCTGCCCCTCACCTGGCGCAGTCGCGCCGGATTGTCATCAAGATTGGTAGCGCTTTGCTGGTTGATAGCGCACAGGCCGCACTGCGGACGGACTGGCTCCGCAGTGTTTGCGAAGACATTGCCAATCTCCGAAAAGCGGGCACAGAAGTTGTCGTTGTTTCCTCGGGAGCGATTTCTCTAGCCCGGCATCAATTAGGTCTAATGAACCGTCGCCTTCGGCTCGACGAAAAGCAGGCCCTTGCCACAGTCGGCCAGATCGGACTGGCGCAAGGGTGGAGCACGGCACTGGCGGAGTATGGCCTCGTTGCCGGGCAGCTTCTCCTGACGCCAGATGACACTGAGAGCCGTGAACGGCATCTTAATGCCCGCGCGACCCTCCAGACGTTGCTTGATCTGGGATGTATTCCGGTCATCAATGAAAACGACGCAATTGCCACGTCTGAAATTCGGTTTGGCGACAATGATCGTCTGGGCGCGCGTGTTGCCCAGATGATTGAGGCAGACTGCTTGGTTCTTCTGTCCGATATTGATGGTCTCTATACTGCTGACCCGCGTACAAATCCTAATGCACGCCATATTCCTGTGATCGAGCAGGTCACAGACGAGATTATGGCGATGGGTGGCGAACCTCCTCCCGGATATTCTTCAGGTGGTATGCGCACCAAGCTTATGGCAGCGCGCATTGCCAATCGTGCCGGTGCAGCCATGGTGATTGCCGCGGGCCAGACACAGAACCCTCTTCAGAGACTTCTGGATGGTGGTCTGTGCACCTGGTTCCTGCCGCAGACGGATACCGGATCAGCACGCAAACGCTGGATCGGCAGCAGCCTGCATCCCAAAGGTGCGCTGATTGTGGATAATGGCGCCCGACAGGCCCTCATCGTCGGCGCTTCCCTGCTTCCTGCCGGCGTTACAGCCATTGATGGGTATTTCGAGCGTGGTGATCTCGTCCTCATCAAGGACGAGAGTGGCAACATCATCGGGCGGGGTTTATCCTCCTACAGCGCCGATGAATGCGGGAAGCTGATTGGCCATCGCTCAGCAGAGATGGAACAGCTTCTCGGGTACAGAGGCCGGGACGTACTCATCCACCGCGACGACCTCGCTTTGGACCAGCACTGATTCCAACAGAACGCGTCAGTCTCTTGGAGGCCAGCGGAGTTTCGGCTCAGCACGCCGACGAAATGTTTCCTCATCGTCATTTCGCGTGGCAACAGAACGCGGTGCAAGTTCTTCACGCTCACGGCTGCCCGCTTGCGAACGCTCATCTTCCCAGGGAGCACGGGACCAGCTTTTTGCAGGCTCCTGCCGTCTGACAGCACGACGCAGGATCTCCGGTTCAGCCGCCATTGGTCCGTCCTCATAGGTCGGACCTTCCGCACGTACGACTGCAACAGGCTCGAAATAGTCTGCCGTTTTTGGTGATGCAGGTTCGACGGAGCGTACTTTCTCTTGCGTAGACCGCAGAGGCGCACGCATGCCGCCTTCCAGCCCCTGCCCTGACGCTACTGTCCTGTCCGACGGAGGAGCAGTCAGGCGAAGCGTGAGAGATTGCAGTTCGGCCCGCAGTTCCGCGATCTGGAACTCCAGTTCCTGCAATCTTGGCTTCACGCCAAAAATTGCAAACGGCATGCACAGCAACGCCAGCCCGAACAGACCAGCGACAATCAAAAGACACATCAGTGCCCAGGCGGGCAGCCATGAAATATCGGACATCATGTTCCGGTCGCGATGTTAGGGGGAGTCTGACGATGCTGCGTTAATCAGATTACATGCCCAGAGCACGGCGATAGATGTCGAGCAGCGTTTCCTGTTCTTCCACCTCGGCAGGCTCCTGCTTGCGCAGCTTGATGATCTGCTTGATCACCTTCACGTCAAAACCAGCAGACTTGGCTTCGGAGAAAATGTCCTTGATGTCCCCTGCCAGAGCCTTGCGTTCTTCTTCCAGACGCTCAACCCGCTCGATGATGGAGCGCAGGCGGTCGGCAGCAATGCCACCCGTTGCGGCGCCTTCGATTTTGCTTTCTGCGTCCATGTTCGATTTCCTTTTTCAGGCATAAGTCCAGAGTGCCGCAAAGATGCGATACCAGCCGCGCGGCTTATCGCGCCGGGGCTTGGGAGGTCAACGGGTTTATGTGCACATTTAGGGAACGCACGCGTTTCCGTGATGCGACCTCCCGATGTCGTGCATGCCCATTCCCTTGACAGAAAGCCCCCCAGAGCGGAACTAGACCGTGCCTGCAAAGGTCTGAACCCTAAACCCTTTTCCCCGACAATCCGGGTTCGAGAGGTCAGAGAGCACTCATGGAACACGTCCAGCAGGTCGAGCCATTCGACTATGTTATCTTTGGCGCCACCGGCGATCTCACGATGCGCAAGCTTTTGCCTGCGCTTTATAACCGTCTCCGCATGGGGCAGATTCCTGATGATGCCCGCATCATCGGAACCGCGCGTACGGATATCGACCGGGAAGGCTATGTTGCCCGCGCCAGAGAGGCGCTGGAACGCTTCATACCTGATGATGTCCGGTCATCGGTCCTTGTGGACCGTTTTCTCAGCCTTCTACACTATGTCACACTTGATGGCACAAAGGCAGACAGTGAATGGGGGGATTTGTCTTCCCTTCTCTCTCAGGCCCCGGCCGACCGGATCCGCGTCTATTACTTCGCGACAGCGCCTCAGCTCTATGGTCGCATTTGCGAGAACCTGCACAGCCACGGTCTCGTAACGCCCCATTCTCGCGTCGTGCTGGAGAAGCCGATCGGCACGGATATGGCCACAGCCACCGCCATCAATGACGGTGTTGGTCAGTATTTCCCCGAAAACCAGATCTACCGCATCGATCATTATCTTGGAAAAGAGACCGTCCAGAATGTTCTGGCGCTGCGCTTTGCCAATCCGATCATGAATGCAATCTGGTCTGGGGAGCAGATTGAAAGCGTACAGATCACGGCCGCCGAAACTGTTGGCGTAGAGGGACGTGCGTCCTACTACGACACGTCAGGCGCCATGCGCGATATGATTCAGAACCATCTTCTTCAGGTTCTGTGCCTTGTCGCCATGGAAGCTCCGGACTCTCTGGAAGCCGATACGGTTCGCAATGCGAAATTGGCCGTCCTAAACGCCCTTCGTCCCATCACGGATGAAACGGTAGCGGCTGAAACAGTTCGCGCTCAGTACACGGCAGGCGTTGTCGGCGGTCAGAGCGTTCCAGGCTATCTGGAAGAGCTTGGACAACCAAGCAATACGGAAACCTACGCTGCCATCCGGGCCTGGGTTGATACACCACGCTGGAAGGGTGTGCCGTTCTACATCCGCACCGCAAAGCGGTCTGCCCACAAGGTCAGCGAAATCGTTATTCGCTTTCGCTCTGCTCCGACCACGCTTTTTGGTTCAGCACCGGCGGGAAACCGTCTGGTTATTCGCATTCAGCCTAACGAAGGTATCGAGCTTCAGCTGAACGTCAAAAACCCGGCTCTGGACGCCTATACACTGCGTACTGCCGATCTGGACACAGCGATCCGGATGGAAGGCGGACTTCCCTTCCCGGACTCTTACGAGCGTCTTCTCCTTGACGCGGTGCGGGGCAATCCTATTCTCTTCATCCGTCGTGACGAGGTCGAGGCGGCATGGCGCTGGGCTGAGCCTGTTCTCAATGCCTGGAGTGAGAACAAGGTGCCGATGCAGACTTACAGTGCCGGTTCGTACGGTCCGGAAAAGTCTGCTGAAATGCTCGCCGCCAAGGGCGACAAGTGGCACGAAGATATGGAGTAAACGCTTTTGACTGACAACGCGAACGCAAAGCCCCGTTTTTCACGGGGCACACGGCGTCCGCCTCGTACACTCAAACAGCATCTGATGCGCCGGCTCCTGATTGTGGTGCCGGCGTTTCTGTTGATGTTCGTGATCGTTCGTACCGGACTTCTGGACTTTTCCTATGACAAGTTCACGTTCAACAAGCTGAGCTGGTTCGACAACACAGCCCTTGTGGAACATCTGCGCCTTGTCGTGACCAATGACGGCCTGACGGATATGCCGAAAAAGTGCCTGGTATTTGTCGTCAATGGCAATGCTGCGGACAATAATCCAATCATTGACGTTCTGGGACGACATGGAAACGGTTGCCCGGGTGACAAACCTTCCGCTGACAAGCTGTTCAGCGTGAAAGTTGATCGCAGCGAGCGAACCCTTCAGACGGACGCAGGGACACCCGGTTCCTTTCGTCAGCTTCAGCCCTGACAGAACTGGCTTTTCAGGAAGACGCTGTCCCGGCCTTCCTGAAAGCTTCCTTCAGAAACTCGCCTCCTTCCCGCAGCGCCGTCCGTCCATCCCGAAACAAAGCATATCCATTCAGGAAGCCGTGGATCATGCGCGGGAAGAGTCGATATCGAACCGGAACACCTGCATCTCTGAGTAGACGGGTATAAAGCTCTCCCTCGCCTCTTAACGGATCGAAACCAGCCGTTACGATCATCGCAGGTGGAAGATTTTTGAAGGTCTCGGCAAAGACTGGCGAAAACTCTGGATCAAACAGATCCTCCGGAGCCGCAAGGGTCTGCCCACAGTACCAGTGCAGCAGTTCCGTAGTAAGCATATAGCCTTGGCCATAGGCCTGCCGGGACGCAGGAATGATCGGACCACTGACGGCCGGGTAATACAGAAGCTGAGCAGCCAGAGTAATATTCGGATCGATACGACTCCAGTGCGTAAGCGCGGCTGAAAGATTCCCTCCAGCACTGTCACCCGCCACTGCAATCGGAAGCTTGGGTGCAACCTGCCTGAGCCATTTAAGGGCTGCCTGTGCGTCTCTCAGCCCCGCAGGGAATCGATGTTCAGGCGCAAGACGGTAATCAAGTGATAGAACCATGGCACCCGATGTCGCAGCCAGTCGGCAGCAGATACCGTGGTGGGAGGTTGTGTCGCAATGAACGAATCCTCCACCGTGCAGAAACAGCACGATGCCCGTGACTTTCCCTCTGGGACGATAGAGCCGCGCAGGTCGCTCTCCCACTTCGCCTGGCACGTTGATCTCAATCCATTTGCGAATGCGCAGCGAGGACAGACATTGAGGAAAACTTGGCCTCCCGGTCACCCGCCTAAGATGCGCGAGAGCCGTAGCTGACGGCATAGGCGCTGGGATGTCCGGCACCACATCAATGGGCACGGAACGAGATACCATTCCGCGACGACGAGCTTGCCATTCCAGCCAGAAAAGAAAGATCCGCAGAGCAAAAGTCGGTTGCATTCCAGCATCATGGCGACAAATGAACCGAAAGTCTGCCCTTGACCCGCAACCGCTCCCGGCGCAAGGTCCGCCCGCCAGACGGCTGGACGATCGCTGTGACCGGGATGAGGATCCCTGTCATGGAGGAAAGTCCGGGCTCCATGGGAAAACGGTACCGGCTAACAGCCGGCGGGGGCGACCCTAGGGACAGTGCCACAGAAAACAGACCGCCCGCCGGACTGTTCCTTCTGGAACATGTCGCGGGTAAGGGCGAAACGGTGCGGTAAAAGCGCACCGCGATTCCGGCAACGGCGTCGGTCACGGTAAACCCTACCGGGAGCAAGACCGAATAGGAACGGCAGGCTGTCGCAAGGCAGCCGGGAGCGTCTCACTCCGTCGTTCGGGTTGGTTGCGTGAGGCATGCAGCAATGCATGTCCCAGAGGAATGATCGTCCCGCCTTTGGCGGACAGAACCCGGCTTACAGGCCGTCTGGCACCTCTGATCAAAACCGTTCTCCAATAGTTCCCAGAACAGATATTAAGAGAACATAAAGGGAACAAATAGCGGCAGGTATAGATCTCGCCCGGCGATTATCCCTGATAATTCCTAATAAATAGCAAAAAAACGCGTCACAATTCCCGCGTTGAAAATAGCCGCAGTTTTCTGCCGTTTTTCGCAGATATGTGTTTGACGTCCCATAAAATCCCATGGTATCCCAAGAAAGAACAGAGAAATACCTGAACACCTTGCGCGGGTCCTGAAGTGAAGGGAGGCACATCATCAATGAGCATGTTCCTCGGCACACATCAGAACCGCTTTGACGCCAAGGGACGTGTTTCCATTCCGGCCCCTTTCCGATCCGCTCTCAGAACACAGGCCCAGCCGGGTGAGGCTCTGGTTATTCTTCGTCCATCGCATCTGCATCCCTGCATCGAAGCGTGGACGTCTGCTGCTTTCGCCTCTCTTGCTCAGCCGCTCGACGAATACGATCCGTTCTCGGAAGATCATGATGATCTTGCTGCCAGCCTGTATGCGGATGCCTACCCACTGGACAGCGACAAGGAAGGCCGGATCATTCTTCCGGATGTTCTGCGCACGCATGCCTCGCTGACAGACGAAGTCTCGTTCATGGGACTGGGTCGCGTTTTCCAGATCTGGAATCCAGAAGCGGCAGCAGAGCGTCGCCTTCAGGCGCGTGCACGGGCAAAAGAACTGACAGGCAGCCGCAGACCGGCCAACGGAGTTGCGGCATGAACGCGATTACTCTCGTCCATCAGGGGCATGTCCCCGTCATGCTGAAGGAAGTGCTCGAGGCGCTTTCCCCCCGCGATGGCGGTCGCTATCTGGACGGTACCTTCGGAGGCGGCGGCTATGCCCGTGCCATCCTGAACAGTGCGGATTGCACCCTGCACGGCATTGATCGTGATCCCACGGCCATTGCCCGCGGCGAAGCCATGGCTCAACAGGCTAATGGCCGCCTGATCATGCATCAGGGCACGTTCGGGAATATGGAAGAGCTCGTCGGGCAGGATGGTCCGTTTGGCGGGATCGTTCTGGATCTGGGCGTCTCATCGTTTCAGATCGATCAGGCCGAGCGAGGATTTTCTTTCCGCAATGACGGCCCGCTGGACATGCGTATGGGCACTGACGGCCCATCCGCTGCAGATCTCGTTAATTCCATGAAGGAAAGTGATCTGGCGGATATTCTCTATCGCTACGGCGAAGAGAAGCTCTCCCGTCGCATTGCCCGCGCAATTGTTATCGCACGCGCCGAAGAACCAATCACGACAACAGGTCGTCTGGCTCATATCGTGCGCTCCTGCGTTCCCAAAGATCGCTCCAAGATCGATCCGGCCACCCGCAGCTTTCAGGGCCTTCGGATTGCCGTGAACGACGAGTTGGGTGAACTGGAACGCGCACTGGAAGCTGCCCCCCGTCTTTTGGCTCCGGGTGGTGTGTTCGTTGTCGTGACGTTCCATTCTCTTGAAGATCGTCTGGCAAAGCGTGCCATGGCGGAACTGGCTGGCCGCACAGCCAACCCGTCCCGCTACGATCCGGCTCCCGTCCGGAAAGAGCCGCCAGCTTTTTCCCTTCTCCATTCCCGCCCCCTGCCTGCCACGGAAGAGGAAGCGCGGGAAAACCCCAGAGCAAGAAGCGCACGTCTGCGCGCCCTGGTTCGTAATTCCGCCTCTCAACCGTCCGCCTCAGGAAACCGAGCATGATCCGGCCTTTCACCATCGCCTGCGCTGTCCTCGCCGCAGGGTCCGGCCTGTTTCTCTATACCAAGAAACATGAGACGACGGTCCTTGATCAGAAGATTACCAAGATCGTTCAGGAGACGCAGAAGGTCCGCTCGCAGACAGCCATGCTGCGGACGGAATGGGCGCTTCTCAATCAGCCGGATCGCCTGAATGTTCTGGCAGCACGGTTTGTGCCCGATCTCCACCCGATGGCTCCGGATCAGTTCGTGCGGATGGCCAGCGTGGAAAGCCGCCTGCCCGCTCCTGGCTCCCGTCCGACCCCCGCTGATCCGCGCGAGGGACTCCATGAAGTCGTGAACCGCGCAGCAACCGAGGCGCATTTGCCGCTTCCGGCAGCACCTGTTACCCACCCTGTCGTACCGGTCACGCATGCTCCGGTTATTGCCGCAGCAGCCCCTCAGCCTCTTCCAGCCACGCCACGCATCGTGACAGCCAAGGCCGTTGCGATACCTCGTCCTGTTCATCCGCGTGCAGACCGGATTGTTCATAGCGCCGACACTGAACTGGCATCTGCGGCAGCCACGCGCCCTGTGGTTCCTCATCTGAGTGCGGCACGATCTGATGTGACGCCAAGCGTACGCCTGGTGAGTTACCATGGAACACGTCCCACGCCTGTGGTCGCCACGGCCTGGCACAGCCAGCCAGTTCATCAGGTCCGTGAAGCGTCACTGACGCGGGTTGCCGAAGAAGAGCGTCCGCGCGTCCGTCATCATGCCAGCTCTGCGCTGGGAAATGATGGAGATGCATTGCCCCCGCCGGTTCCGTTGGCTAACTGAGACCCTCTCTCGTTAACTGCTCGTCAAGTATTTTCCGGATAGCTTCGGGCGAGCACCTTACATAGGACGCAACGCCGCACGATGCCTCAGGACGTGCCACCCCCATCAGGTTCGCGTCGCGCCGTACGCCAGAATAAACGGGCGGAGCGGCGCGGCTCGCAGGTAGCGGGACCGAAGCCTTCGTCCCGCCGCCTGAACCTTGACCAGATGCATGGCCGCCTTCTCGTGGCTGGCATGGGCTTTCTTGCGATCTATGGTGCAGTTGCCCTTAAGGCGACCTTTGCAACGGTTCTCATGCCGATGGAGCCAGAAAAGCGGCAGATCGCGCCTCAGGTTCCGGAAATTCCCAAGAGTGATCCACGCGGTGAGATGGCGGGCGATTTTGTTCTGCCATCCGTCAAGCGCGCGACCATTACGGACCGAAATGGTCAGACGCTCGCTCTCTCCCTTCCGGTCGCGCAGGTCTATGCCAATCCGATGGAGTTGATTGATCCGGAGGACGCGACGAAGAAGCTGAAGACTGTTCTGCCAAAACTGGATGAGGCAGAAACTGTTCGTCGCCTCTCCCTGAAGAAGCAGTTCGTTTACATTGCCCGCGATATTTCTCCGGTGCAGGAAATCGCAATCAACAATCTTGGCATTCCCGGTATCTATTTTGAAGCTGGCGAGCGCCGCCACTATCCGCTTGGCCGGACGGCTGCCCAGATCATGGGAAGCGTGGATATTGACGACCACGGCATTGCTGGCGTCGAGCGATATTTTGATCAGCGCCTGAATTCGGATCGGACGCCGCTTCGACTGTCTCTGGATGTACGTGTGCAGGCCGTGGCCCATGACGAGCTTGCGGCTGCCAAGGATGAGTTTTCGGCCATTGGTGCCTCAGCAATCGTCATGGATGTGCGGACGGGCGAGATCCTCGCCATGGTCAGTTTGCCTGACTATGACGCTAACGACTTCAACCATGCGCCAAATGATGCCCGCTTTAACCGCGCTGTGACGGGTATGTACGAACCGGGTTCGACGTTCAAGCTTCAGACTGCCGCAATGGGTCTCCAGCTCGGCGTTGTGCATATCTGGGATCGGTTCTCGACCATTCCCATCCGGGTCGGACGCTTCACCATCCGGGATATGAAGACCGATCATTTTGCGCCCTGGCTGTCTTTGCCAGGTGTTCTGGCCTACTCGTCCAACCCGGCAGCGGCACACATCGCTCTGGATGTTGGCGCCCAGCGTCAGCAGGACTGGCTACGCAGTATGGGGTTTTTCAACCGTGTTCCGGTTGAATTGCCCGAAGCCGGGCGTCCTCTGGTGCCAGCGTCAAAGAACTGGGGGCTTTCCACTGTCATGACCGTAGGTTTCGGCCACGGCGTGGCTGAGCCTCCTCTTGCCATTGTCCGCGGCACCGCAGCGACTGTGAATGGTGGTATCCTGCTCAAGCCGACGCTTGTAGCGCGCGACCAGCAGGATGAAGCCCAGACACCCGATGCCAAGGTCCGGCCCGTTGCGTACAAGCCGGATGAGACCGAAAATGGCGATGATATCGGCGCACAAACGCCCGTTGGAACGCGGGTTCTGTCAGAAAAGACCTCTGCCCTGCTTCGCAAACTGTTGCGCCTCGACGTCACGGTCGGCAGCGGCAAGTCAGCTGAGGTTCCGGGTTACTATGTTGGCGGTAAGACAGGTACGGCGGAAAAGATCGGTGCCCATGGCGGATACCTGAAACACGTCAACGTTTCGGCCTTCACCAGTGTCTTCCCGATGAACAATCCGCATTACGCGGTCTATGTCATGCTCGACAGCCCACAGGGAACAGCGGCAACCCACGGCTGGACCACAGCCGCCTGGAACGCCGCGCCAACCGTGAAAAAGATCATTTCACGTGTTGGGCCAATCCTGAACCAGTTCCCGGATACGGCCAACAAGGACGCGATTGAAGCGTCTCTCGCCATTCCCATGAATCCGTCTGTGCCAGCGGGCTATCGTGCCCTGGGTCCCGGAAACGATCCCGGTGATCCGCGCAATCAGGCGCATTCCCCCAAGACACAGCACTGAGCCTGCCCATGCGTCTCTCTGAACTTCTCCGGCAGAATGGTTCCGTTCTGTCGCCTTCCGTCGACCCTGAAATCCTGACTGTCACGGCAGACAGCAGACAGGTCCGGCCAGGCACACTGTTTTTCGCTCTGCGTGGCGCGAAACAGGACGGAGCAGCATTTATTCCTCAGGCTGTCGCAAAGGGTGCCGTCGCCATCATTGCGGATCATCCCGCTGAAGCAGACATCCCGGTTCTCCTGACGCCGGACGCCAAGCATCTGCTTGCGCTGATGGCGGCAACACTTGCGGGGCCGCAGCCCTCCTGCATTGCAGCCGTCACCGGAACGAACGGCAAGAGCAGCACGGCTGAGTTTCTGCGTCAGCTCTGGACGCTTCAGGGACTCAAGGCTGCAAGCCTCGGCACGCTTGGACTGATTGCGAATGTCGATGTTCCGCCTCCGCCTTCCCTGACAACACCCGATCCGGTCTCACTGGCAGCCACGCTGGCATCTCTGGCCCAGCATGGGGTGGATCATGTCGCCCTTGAAGCGTCGTCTCATGGTCTGGAGCAGCATCGGCTGGATGGTGTGAGGCTCAATGCCGCCGGGTTCTCAAACCTGACGCGAGACCATCTGGATTATCACGGCACCCTTGAAGCCTATCGTGCCGCGAAACTGCGTCTTTTCGAAGATCTTCTGCCTGCTAACGGTATTGCCGCCGTCAATGCCGATATGGACGCGGATACGCTGAACGCTCTGCACGCTATCGCAGCACAACGGGGCATGGCCCTTCGGACGACAGGCAAAACGGGACAGACCCTCCGCCTTCTGGAGACACGTCCTACCCCGACGGGCCAGATTGTCCGCCTGTCTCTTTATGGTGAAGACTTACCGGAAATGACGCTTGGTTTGCCGGGACTGTTCCAGGCCGACAATGCGATGCTGGCAGCAGCAATGTGCTGGCAGACAGAAGACGACGCACGCAGTCTTGTGGATCTGCTTCCACAGTTAAGGGGTGTGCGTGGACGTTGCGAACGGGCTGTTGAACTGTCCAATGGCGCCGCAGCGTATGTGGATTACGCCCATACGCCTGATGCTTTGGAACGCGTTCTGGCAAGTCTTCGTCCCCATACAGAAGGCCGTCTGGTCGTGGTCTTTGGGGCTGGTGGCGATCGGGATCGTGGCAAGCGTCCGCTCATGGGCGAAGTTGCGGCCCGCATGGCCGATGTGGCAATCGTCACGGACGACAATCCCCGTACGGAAGAACCGCAGAGCATTCGCGCTGCCATTCATGCAGCCTGCCCTGATGCACTGGAAATCGGTGATCGCCGGTCTGCCATCGCGGCGGGTCTGGAGGCACTGAAGCCCGGTGACATTCTGGTCGTCGCAGGTAAAGGCCATGAACAGGGGCAGATTGTTGGCCTGACGGTTCTCCCATTTGATGATCGCAGCGTGATCCGTGAACTGGCAGGTGCCGCATGAGCGCTCTCTGGACCACTCAGGAACTTTGTGACGCTACACAGGGCACACTTGCCGCTGATGTCAGTGTGACGGGTATTTCCATTGATACACGCACTCTGAAGCCCGGCGATCTGTTCATTGCCCTCAAGGGCGAAACCAGCGACGGACATGGCCATATTGCGCAGGCTCTCGAAGCCGGCGCGGCGTGCGTCATGGTGCATGACACGCGGGGCTCGACAGACCCTCGTCTACTGATCGTCGCGGATACGATGCGTGCTCTTGAAGCGCTCGGACGTTACGCGCGTGACCGTTTTGACGGAAAGGTCATCGCCGTTACTGGCAGTGTGGGCAAGACAACCACGAAAGACATGCTGCGTACGGCGCTGTCGGCTCTTGGTCCGACGCATGCGGCTGTCGCATCCTATAACAATCACTGGGGTGTTCCTCTGACGCTCGCCCGCCTCCCACGGGACGCACAGTTCTGCGTCAGTGAAGTTGGCATGAACCATGTCGGTGAAATTGCGCCATTGGCAGCGCAGGTGCGGCCAGATGTGGCAATCATCACCACGATTGGGACAGCGCATCTCGGCCATATGGGCAGCGTGGAAGAAATTGCACGCGAAAAGGCTACGCTCTTTGGTGCTTTGACTGCGAATGGCACGGCCATCGTTCCCGACGATGCGACCGGGCAGGATTTGTTCCGTGCGGCACTCCCGGTCCATGCGAAGCTCTGGCACAGTGGTCTTTCCGTTAATTCTGAAATCCGACTGACCGGTCTTGTCTGCACAGCAGACGGAAGTGACTTTGTCCTGACGCTTCCGGAAGTCGGAGACATGAGCATTCATCTGAAGGCGCCAGGTCGCCATCTTGCTCGCAATGCTGGATTAGCTTTGGGTGCGGTTGCTGCGCTTGGGGAAGATGTTTCCAAAGCGGCTCATGCTTTGACGGATTTTGTCCCGGGGGCCGGACGTGGTCAGATGCGCGCAGTGCTGGATGGTGTTCAGTTGCTGGATGAGAGCTACAACGCCTCTACGACCAGTATCCGCTCGACGCTCGAAACACTTGCCCTGCTGCCCGCAAAACGCCGCGTAGCTGCCTTGGGAGACATCCGCGAACTTGGTGCGTTTGCAGATGCCGAGCATCGTTCTTTGGCAGATGCTGTGGTTGCTGCGAACGCGATCGCTTTCTGCTGTGGCGAGCATATGCGCGCCCTCTACAACGCTCTGCCTGAAGATCTGCGCGGCGCTTACGCACCAGACTCACGTTCGCTCGCCCCTCTCCTTCTCAACGCCCTCCGGCCCGGCGATCTTCTGCTTGTCAAAGGCAGCCTGGGTAGCCGGATGCGCGATGTCATCGCCGCTCTCGATAACGCTTCCAACCCGGTTTCTGCCTGATGCTCTTCAATCTTGTTGCCTCACATGCCTCGTCGCATGGGGGCTTCTTCAACCTTTTCCATTATCTGACCTTCCGTTCCGGATGTGCCTGCCTGACGGCACTGGTGATCTCGCTTGCCCTCGGCAATCCGTTCATCGCGCAACTCAAGCGGATCCAGCGTGAAGGCCAGCCTATCCGTGCACTCGGGCCGGAACGTCATATTCTGGAAAAGGCCGGCACCCCGACGATGGGCGGGATGTTGATCCTGATTGCTTTGTTTTCAGCCACACTCCTCTGGGCGGATCTGACAAACGGCTTCGTCTGGGCGGTCATGTTGACGACTGCAGCTTTCGGAGCCGTCGGGTTTGCAGACGATTACCTGAAGCTTTCAAAGCGCAACACGCAGGGCGTTTCAAAGCGGATGCGGTTGGGCTGTGAATTTGCGGCGTCCCTGATTGCTGGCATCTGGCTCCAGCATCTGACGCCCCCGGAAATTCGCAATGCCGTGGCATTTCCTTTCGTGAAGGATATCCTCCTGCCGCTGGGCTATGCCTTTCCACTCTTTGCCATGATTACGATTACCGGGTTTGGCAATGCCGTGAACTTCACGGATGGCCTGGATGGTCTGGCTATTGTTCCGGTTGTCATTGCCGCTCTGGTTTTTGCGTTGATCGCCTATCTGGTCGGCAACCATGTCTTCGCGGATTACCTTCAGCTTCATCCGGTTCCCGGGACCGGAGAACTGGCTGTGTTCTGTGCGGCACTGATCGGGGCCGGGCTTGGATTTCTCTGGTTCAATGCGCCACCAGCAGCCGTTTTTATGGGCGATACAGGCTCCCTTTCACTGGGCGGCGCACTGGGTGCTGTTGCTGTGGCCGTCAAGCATGAGCTTGTTCTGTGCATCGTTGGTGGCCTGTTCGTGGCGGAGACACTGTCCGTCGTCATTCAGGTGTTTTGGTACAAACGCACCGGACGCCGCGTATTCCTAATGGCTCCACTGCATCATCACTTTGAAAAGAAGGGCTGGCAGGAGCCGAAGATCGTCGTACGGTTCTGGATTGTCTCCATTGTTCTGGGGCTGTGTGGTCTGGCCACGCTGAAACTGAGATGAGCGGATTTCCGACAGATCTTCTTGCAGGTGAGCGCTACGCTGTGTGCGGTCTCGGCCGTAATGGTGCAGCCGTGGTTGATGCGCTTCTGGGCATGGGAGCCGAGGTTCAGGCGTGGGATGATCGCAACCCTGTCCTTCCACCTCGTGAGCGCCTGACACTCGCTCCTCTGACGGATTTGTCGGGCGTGACAGCCCTCGTGCTGTCACCGGGTATTCCCCATCTTCTCCCGACCCCGCATCCCGTTGCCGAACTGGCCCGCGCACAGGGTATTCAGATCCTGTCCGATGCCGAACTGCTCTATCGCGCAGTCAGAAAAGCCGGATCACAGGCGCGTTTTGCCGCCGTCACCGGGACCAACGGCAAATCCACGACGACGGCCCTTCTAGCCCATCTGCTTCAGTCCGCGGGAGTCCCTTGCGCGGCGGGTGGCAATCTGGGAACGGCATCTCTCGCCCTGCCCCTGCTTCCGGACAATGGCGTCTATGTCATTGAGATGTCGTCCTATATGCTGGAACGGCTCGACCGTTTCCATGCTTCAACGGCATGCCTGCTGAACATCACGCCAGACCATCTGGATCGCCATGGCGATATGAACGGGTATGCCGCCGCTAAAGCACATGTCTTTGACAACATGACGTCGGATGACTTGGCTGCCATCGGACAGGATGATCCATGGTGCCAGAGAATTGCAGATGATGTCGCGCCTCAAGGCGTGACAGTCACGTTCCTTGACCCTGATGCGGTACCTGAATTTGTGGGGGACGCCCTGCCGGGCCGACACAATCTTCAAAACGTTGCAGCAGCCTGGGCCATGGCGCGCCATCTTGGTCTGAGCGATGATGATATTCGCAAGGGACTGGCATCCTTTCCCGGCCTCGAACACAGACTTCAGAAAATCGCCGAACGCGATGGTGTCGCTTTCATCAATGACAGCAAGGCCACTAACGCAGAGGCTGCGTCCAAGGCGCTCGGATCTTATAAGCGTGTCATGTGGATTGCAGGCGGAACAGCCAAGGCAGGCGGCATCGACATGCTGGTTCCGTGGTTTGACCGGATTGCGCAGGCATTTCTGATCGGTCGGGATGCAGCCATTCTGGCGGAAACACTCAAGGCCCGTAAGGTACCCTTTACGCTTTGCGAAACGCTGGATCGTGCCGTCCCTGCAGCGTTTGAGGCAGCTTTGGCGGAAGGCGTAAAAACCGTTCTGCTCTCACCGGCCTGCGCAAGTTTTGACCAGTTCCGCAGTTTTGAGGATCGTGGGTCACACTTTCTCCAGATTTGCGATAATATTGTGAAATCAGGCCATTCGGGCGAAATGCTCACAACAGAACAGGAAGGGTGACGGTCATGGCGGGTACCTCCCGTGTCGATTCATCGGCAGTCGCCCGCTGGTGGCGCAATACCGACCGGGTCACGCTCGCCTGCGTTGGCATCCTGATTGGCCTTGGCTATGTTCTGATGCTCGCGGCCAGCCCGGCCGTTGCATCGCGCATCGGCGCGTCCCGCAACATGTTCATTCTCAAGCAGGTCATCTTTCTGGCGCTTGCCGGAGCGATTGTGCTGGGTGTCTCGTATCTGTCCCGCGAAGGCGTGAAGAAACTGGCCTTCATTGGCGGAATCATCGCACTTGCAGCCACGGCCATGACGCTTGTTCATGGCATGGAAATCAAAGGCGCGCGGCGATGGATTGCGCTCCCCATGATGTCCGTTCAGCCGTCCGAGTTTCTAAAACCCTGTTTCGCCGTGGTAACGGGGTGGCTGCTGTCTGCCCGACGTACCGTTGTACTGCGTGGGAATATTGCGTTTCCCGGCATGATCCTTGCCTTCGCCTGTTTTGGCGTCATTCTGGCGCTTCTGAAATCCCAGCCTGACATCGGTATGTTGTCCGTCATTACGATGGTTTTCATGACGCAGCTTTTTGTGGACGGTCTGCGTCTGTACTGGGTTGGCCTCTGCGTTGCTGGCATGGTGGGCGCGTTCGGTATGGCGTTTGTCATGTTCCCGCATGTCCGTTCCCGTGTTGAGCGCTTCCTGCACCCGGATGTTGGCGATCACTATCAGATCGACACGGCTCTGCGCGCGCTCGGCAACGGTGGCCTTCTGGGCCGTGGCCCGGGCGAAGGGCGCGTCAAGGACCTGCTGCCTGACGCGCATGCTGACTTCGTATTCGCCGTAGCAGGTGAAGAATACGGGCTGTTGCTCTGCTTTGGCATCATCATCGTTTTCGGGATTATCGTTCTTCGCACATTGCTGAAGCTGATGCGGGAAGAAGACCCGTTTGTGATCGTCTCTGCTGCCGGTCTGGTCACGGGCTTTGGGTTGCAGGCCTTCGTCAATATGGGATCAACGCTTCATTTGATCCCGACGAAAGGTATGACCCTGCCGTTTATTTCCTATGGCGGCAGTTCGGCCATGTCCGTGGCAATGACCATGGGCATGGTTCTGGCCCTGACGCGCCATCATGTTGGCCCCGGCAGGATTGCCCAGCGCGTCGCGACGCCCTACACCCCCGGTTCCCTGCTTGAAAGACACACACCATGAAGCGCCCGATTGTCATTGCTGCCGGCGGAACGGGAGGACATTTCTTCCCCGCTGAAGCTGTCGCGACGGTTCTGGCGGAACGTGGTCATGATCTTGTTCTCATGACGGATGCCCGACATGGGCGTCGTGAGACAGGTCTGTTCAAGGACCGCCCGCAATATGTGCTGGACGGTGCTGGCGTGGCGGGCAAAGGCATTGGCGGCAAGTTGCGTGGCGTGACGGCTCTGCTGCGCGGGATGCTGGAAGCCCGCAAGATCCTGAAAACTTTGGACGCGGCAGCCGTTGTTGGCTTTGGTGGGTATCCCTCCATTCCGCCGTTGCTGGCGTCCCGGATGTTGCCGAAAGCCCGGCGGCCGGAGATGGTGATCCATGAAGGCAATGCCGTTCTGGGTCAGGCCAATGCGTTCCTGTCCCGATTTTCTCCACGGATTGCTACGTCCTATGAGAACGTGGCCCGGTTGCCACAAGGCTCGCATGTAAGCTTGACGGGCATGCCCGTTCGGGCGGGCATTGAAGCGCTCTTTGGACAGCCCTATGTCGCGCCAACTGAAACCGTTCGCATCCTTGTCTGGGGCGGATCTCTTGGTGCGCGTGTGTTTTCGGATGTTGTCCCGCAGGCTTTGGCGGCTTTACCGATCGGGTTTCGCACGCGTCTGCATGTGACCCAGCAGGTTCGCGCCGAGGATACAGACCGTGTTCGCACTATCTACGAAGAAACGGGCATTGATGTTGACGTTGAGCCCTTCTTCAACGACGTACCGGACCGTCTGAAATCTGCTCATCTGGTGATCGGCCGCGCAGGCG
The DNA here is from genome assembly GCF_049887835.1 of Gluconobacter sp. NFX36. Lineage (NCBI taxonomy): Bacteria > Pseudomonadati > Pseudomonadota > Alphaproteobacteria > Acetobacterales > Acetobacteraceae > Gluconobacter > Gluconobacter sp. NFX36. The sequence continues at coordinate 231,354 of NZ_JAGEKJ010000003.1, forward strand.
GCTCGTCTGTGGCCGAACTGGCCATGGCGGGTCTGCCGTCCATTCTGGTTCCGCTGCCCATCGCAGCCTCGGACGAGCAGGGCGCCAACGGCAAGGCGCTTCAGGATGCAGGTGCCGCATGGATGATCCGCCAGCCGGACTTTACATCTGCCGCCGTTACGGCCCTGATTGCTGATCTGCTGACCCATCCGGAACGTCTCGCGGCCGCTGCGGAAGCCGCCCGACACTTTGCTCGCCCTCATGCTGCCGCAAAGGTAGCCGACCTGATCGAATCAGACCTCAAGTCCTGATCTTTTTCTTTTGTCCTATTACCTCAAGAGTACCTGCCCCATGCGCGCCCTGCCCCTGAACATCGGAACCATTCATTTCGTCGGTATCGGCGGTATCGGAATGTCCGGCATTGCGGAAGTTCTGCATATGCTGGGCTACCGGGTTCAGGGTTCGGATATTGCGGAAAGCTCGAATGTGCAGCGTCTTCGTCAGGCGGGCATCCAGATCCATATCGGGCATGATGCTGCCAATTTGGGTGATGCTCAGGTTGTGGTGACGTCCACGGCTGTCAAGAAAGACAATCCGGAAGTTGTTGCAGCCCGTGCAAAGCTGATCCCGGTCGTGCGTCGTGCGGAAATGCTGGCAGAACTGATGCGTCTGCGGTGGTCTGTTGCGATTGGTGGCACGCACGGCAAAACCACAACGACAAGCCTTGTTGCCTGTGTTCTGGAACACGCCAAGCTGGACCCGACTGTTATCAACGGCGGCATCATCGAAGCTTACGGCACCAATACGCGCATGGGCTCCGGAGACTGGATGGTCGTAGAGGCCGATGAGAGCGATGGGTCCTTCCTACGCCTTCCGGCCGTTATTGCCGTCATTACGAACATGGACCCCGAGCATCTCGATCACTGGGGAACAGAAGAAGCCATGCAGGCGGGCTATGATCAATTCGTCTCCAACATTCCGTTCTATGGTTTTGCAGTCCTGTGTGTTGATCACCCACAGGTCCAGCAGATGATCCCACGCCTGTCCGATCACCGCATCATCACCTATGGCTTCAGCCCGCAGGCCGATGTCCGCGCCGAAAAGGTTGTGATGGACAAGCGCGGTGCGACATTCGAGGTTGTGGTGACGAACCGTGCCCATAACCGGACACGCCGGGCCGGGCCTTTCCGTCTGCCAATGCTGGGGCACCATAACGTCCTGAACTCGCTGGCTGCTATTGCTGTAGCGCTAGAAATGGAAATCAGTGATTCCGTAATCGCGTCTGGCCTCGCATCCTTCAAAGGTGTGAAGCGTCGCTTTACCCGCACAGGCGAATATAATGGCGTTGCGATCATTGATGACTATGGCCATCATCCGGTTGAAATCGCGGCTGTTCTGAAAGCGGCCCGTCAGGCTGGTGCGAAGAACGTCATCGCCGTTGTGCAGCCTCACCGTTATTCCCGTCTTAAGGGGCTATTCGGCGAATTCTGTACCTGCATGAATGACGCAGATACGGTGATTGTCGCTGACGTCTATGCCGCTGGAGAAAGCCCGATTGAAGGGGCTGACCGGGATGCTCTGGTTGAGGGACTGCGTGATCGTGGCCATCGCTCGGTTGTGCCATTGCCTTCGCCTGAACTTCTGCCTGAAATGATTAACGCCATCGCCAAGCCGGGCGATTATGTTGTCTGCCTCGGCGCGGGAACGATCACACAATGGGCTCAGACACTGCCGCAGGACCTCGAAGCCCTGAACGCCAAGAAGCCGACAACGGAAAGCGCCCTATGATCGAGGCTTTCCCCGTTAAAGGACTGCGCGGACGTCTGACAGCCAATGCGCCTCTGGGTGCGCGGGCCTGGTTCCGGACCGGCGGCCCTGCGGACTGGCTGTTCGTTCCAGAAGATGTGGACGATCTCGCCGATCTGCTGCGTAACCGCCCAACCGATCTGCCGCTCACCGTTCTTGGGGCGTGCTCGAACGTCATTATCCGTGATGGTGGCATCGAGGGCGTCGTCGTGCGTCTGACCCGTGGGTTTTCAGATATTCAGGTTGAGGCAGACGGGATCATCGCAGGCGCGGCGGCTCTGGATGTCACGGTTGCCGAACATAGCGCGGCGGCCGGACTGGCGGGGCTAGAATTTCTGGTTGGTATTCCGGGGTCTATCGGCGGTGCGGTTCGCATGAATGCTGGCGCCTATGGCTCCGATATCAAGGCCGTTCTCGACTGGGCGGAAATCCTGACGTCTGAGGGTGAACTGCGCCGCCTGTCCTGCGAAGAACTGGGTTTCGATTACCGCCATTCCGAATTGCCTGATGGGGCTATTGTCGTCCGCGCCCGCCTGCGTGGTACACCTGACAACCCAGAGGCCATTCGTGAACGCCTTGCGGAAATCCGGGCCTCTCGTGAAGCCTCTCAGCCCGTTCGTGCTCGTACGGGTGGATCGACATTCCGCAATCCGGAAGGTCACAAGGCCTGGGCACTAGTTGATGAAGCAGGCTGTCGCGGGATGATGCTCGGTGGGGCGCAGGTCAGTGAGAAGCACTGCAATTTCCTGCTCAACATTGGCGATGCGACAAGCGAACAGCTTGAAACACTTGGTGAGACCGTTCGCCAAAAAGTTCTGGAGCAGAGCGGTATTGACCTGCACTGGGAAATCAGACGCATTGGTCGCAGGACGACAGGAGAGAAGACGATATGAAGGTCGCAGTTCTTTATGGCGGCACGTCCAGCGAGCGACCTGTCAGTCTTGTCAGTGGCGAGGCTGCCATCTCTGCCCTGCGCGAAAAAGGCCATGATGTCACGCCTGTGGATGTCGGATCCGATATTGCTGTCACGATTCAGGCCCTGAAGGCTGCTGCTCCGGACGTTGTTTTCAACGCGTTGCATGGCCCCAAAGGTGAAGACGGGGCCATTCAGGGCGTTCTGGAATGGCTTGGCATGCCCTATACGCATTCTGGCATCCGGGCGTCTGCTGTCGCCATGGACAAGGGAGCGACACGTATCCTTCTTGCCGCAGCTGGTCTGCCCGTTGCAGAAGGTCGCGTCGTCACGGTTGCCGAACTGGCAGAGGCTGATCCCCTTCCCGTCCCATATGTCATCAAGCCTGTTGCGGAAGGGTCTTCCGTTGGCGTTGAGATCATCCGTGCGGGCGATAACCGTCGTGCCGAAATTGCGCGGACATGGCGTTTCGGCAAGGAAGCCCTTGCGGAGAGCTTTATCCCCGGACGTGAACTGACGGCGGGTGTCATGGGGGATCGGGCACTTGCGGTAACCGATATCCTGCCAGCCGAAACTGCTGCATTTTACGATTTCGAGGCCAAGTACAAGGCTGGGGGCTCCCGTCACGTCGTGCCCGCTGACCTGCCTGCGGATGTCACGGAACGCGCGCTTGATTACGCTCTGCGCGCTCATCAGACACTCGGCTGCGCCGGGGCCAGCCGGACGGACTTCCGCTACGACGATGAGACTGACACGCTCATCATTCTTGAAGTCAACACACAGCCCGGGATGACCCCAACGTCCCTGTTGCCAGAACAGGCTGCCTATTGTGGCATTTCTTATCCGGACCTGTGTGACTGGATGGTTCAGGAGGCACTGAACCGCTGATGCGCAGGGACGGCCGCCCTCAGGAACCCGATTTCCACCGTGATCCCTCTTTTCGGGGTAACCGCCCGGCGGTTATGCCCCCTTACGAGGACAGGCCATCACGCGCAAAGCTCTTCTGGCGTCGTCAGAGGCGTCTGATCCGGCCAGGAATTGTGCTGCTGGTGGTCGTGGGAATAGGCGTTGTGGGTGCCCGTCTTCTTTACGATGCGGCCTCCGAGGAGCGTTTCGGTCCCTTGCGCGAGAAACTTGTCGCCATGGAGCCTTTGCCCATCAGGCACGTCATCATCAATGGCCGTGGTATGACCAGTGAAGAGGCCCTTTATGACGCACTGGGTACAAATCTCGGCCGACCCATTTTCGGCTTTTCCGTGGAAGCTGCCCGCAAACGGATTGACGACTTGCCTTTTGTCGATCACGCCACAGTCGAACGTCGGATGCCCGATACGATCGTCATCAATCTGACGGAACGGACCCCGATTGCCGTCTGGCAGACCCATGGTCACTTCACCCTGATCAACCGTGCGGGCGAGGAAGTTCCGGATCAGGGCCTGACAGGGAAAAATGCCCAGGCTTTTCTCCAGCTGCCACTGGTTGTTGGTGAAGGCGCCAACAAGGCCGCAGCGAATGTGATTGATGCTCTGGCCAAACAGCCGGATGTCAAATCCCGTGTTACAGCACTGATCCGGGTTGGAGACCGCCGCTGGAACGTCACACTGAAAGACGGAACGACCGTCTTCCTGCCAGAAGGTGAGGAAGCCGCAGCATTCGCCCGCCTCGCCCGCTATCAGGGATCCATGCAACTCTTGGACCGGCCCGTTGTCTCGATTGACATGCGCTTGCCTGACAGAATGGTGATTCATCAGGTTCCGGCTCCTTCTCCCCCGCCTGATACCGCAACGGCTGACACTGCCAAGCCTGATCCAGCAAAATCCAACGCTGTTCCCTCCGCCCCTCCTTCTGACAGTAAGCAGACGACACAACAGCCATGACCGATCTCACACCAACGTCCGATCTTCCGGCTTTCCGTCGCCGGCGCGGTCTGCGGGGCCGGTCCCTGATTCCCGTGGGTGGGGAGCGTGATGTTGCGCTGAACCGAACACCACGAGAGATTCTGCCACTCCCGCCGGAAGAAACGTCCAAACCGCGCGTCTGGCGCAATGGCGTTTTTGGCGCGCTCGACATTGGCACGACGAAAATGACGTGCCTGATTGGAAAAGGTGAGCCTGACGGCTCCATTCAGGTGCTGGGCTATGGCTGGCGTCGCTCGCACGGTATCCGATCGGGGTCGATTGTCGATATCCGTGAAGCCGAAGCTGCGATCCGTGCAACCGTCGGGCAGGCAGAAGAAGCCGCTGAACGTCGTATGGACTCGCTGGTTGTCAATCTTTCCTGCGGGCATCCCCGCAGTCGCCTGATTGACGCACAACTGCCAATTGGTGGCCGGGAAGTTACAGATGGAGACGTTCAGCGGCTGATTGCAGACGGGCAGGCACGCGCCTGGTCGGAAGGGCGGGATGTCATTCATACCTTACCGATCGGGTATGTCGTGGACTCCATGTCAGGCATTGTTGATCCGCGGGGACATCAGTGCGAGCAACTCGCCACCAAGCTGCATGTCGTGGATATGAACTCCAGTGCCTTGCGTACGCTGGACACAGTTCTTCAGCATTCCGAACTGAAACTGGATGGTCTGGTTTCAAGTCCGTTTGCGTCCGGTGTTGCTGTACTGGCCGACGAAGAGCGGGATCTGGGCGTTACAGTTGTTGAAATGGGCGGCGGAACAACGTCTCTGGCCGTGTTCTGTGAAGGCAAACTGATCCACACAGCACAAATTCCTGTCGGCGGTCTGCATGTTACGCGCGATATTGCTGGCGTACTTTCCACGTCTCTGGAAACAGCCGAGCGCCTGAAAACCATGTATGGCGCGGCACAACTTGGCTCTGACGACCAGCGTGAGATCCTGTCGGTTCCCCTGATCGGTGAAGGGCGAGACCGTCTGGCCCGCATTCCGCGCTCAAAAGTGATTTCCGTCATTCAGCCCCGGGTCGAAGAGACACTTGAACTTGTCCGCCATGCTCTCGACAATGCTGGTTTGGGGCGGCTCGCCAACGGGCGCGTCGTTCTGACGGGTGGCGCATCCCTGATGGAAGGGATTGTGCCTGTTGCAACACGTATTCTCGCTCGGCCGGTTCGCATGGGCAAACCGCTGAACGTTCATGGCCTGCCGGAGACTGCAGCAGCTTCGGCCGGTTTCTCCACCGCTGCGGGGCTTCTGGCCTGGGCAGCGGGTGCCGATCGCGATTTTGGAGACATTTCTGCTCCTGAACCTCGATCTGGTGGCCTTCTGAAGCGTTTCGTAGGCTTCATCCGCGATCGTGGATGAGCTACATAGAATCAACGCTCTTTTTTACTTTGCCTTCTCGCAGTTCCGGACCTGATCATGACTTTGAACCTTACCCCGACCCCGAACTCTCACGTTGAACTTGCGCCACGCATTACCGTCGTAGGCGTTGGCGGCGGCGGCACCAATGCCGTCAACAACATGATCGATTCGGAGCTCAAGGGTGTTGAGTTCGTTGTGGCCAACACGGATGCGCAGCAGCTTGCCCATTCCAAGGCAGAACGCCGCGTCCAGCTTGGCCCCCATCTGACGCGCGGCCTTGGCGCCGGTGCCAAGCCGGAAATTGGCCGGGAAGCTGCTGAAGAAGCGGCACAGGAAATCGAGCGTCAACTCGAAGGGGCAAATCTGGTTTTCATCACGGCTGGTATGGGCGGTGGTACCGGTACAGGCGCGGCGCCTGTTATTGCACGCATGGCGCGTGAACGTGGCGTTCTGACAGTCGGCGTTGTTTCCAAGCCGTTCAACTTTGAAGGACGTCGCCGTACACTGGCTGCTGAGTCCGGCATTGCCGAACTTCAGAAGCACGTCGATACCCTCATCGTCATCCCGAACCAGAACCTGTTCAATTCAGCCAATCAGAACACGACGTTCCGTGAAGCCTTCAAGATGGCTGACAACGTCCTGAACATGGGCGTTCGGGGCATCACGGACCTGATGGTTTCTCCAGGCCTCATCAATCTCGACTTTGCGGACGTCAAAGCCGTGATGGAAGAGATGGGCAAGGCAATGATGGGCACAGGCGAAGCCAGTAGCGAAGAAGATGGCGAAGACCGTGCCGTTGCCGCTGCCGAGCGCGCCATTTCCAATCCGCTGCTGGAAGATGCCTCCATGGCAGGGGCTCGTGGCCTACTGATCAACATCACGGGTGGCGAAGATCTTACACTCTACGAAGTGAATGCGGCTGCAGATCGTATCCGTGAAGAAGTGGCGGAAGAAGCCAACATCATCTTCGGTGCGCTGATTGATGAAAACATGAACGGCCGGATCCGTGTCTCCGTTGTTGCAACAGGCATTGATACGCAATCCAAGAATGGTCCGCAGGGTCCAGAGACCGTTTCTGCTCAGCCGCCGGTTCAGCCACAGGCTTCGTCGCCGTCCTCTGCACCACGTGACAATACGTCCCAGCCTCGTTCGGCTCCGCAGAATTTCCAGCCCGGCTCAACTTACGCCGGGGGCCCTGCACGTCCGAATTTCAGTCTGGACCCCAACGCTCAGCTCCAGCAGTCCCAGCCAGCCCCTGCAGCAGAGAGCCCGGTGGCACCGCCCGCCCACGTTGCGCCGCAACAGCACGTTCCAGCTCCGCAGGACGAGATGTCCCAGCGTTCTCCGCGGGCGGGCCTCTTCTCTGAACCACCCCGGAATCCTGCTCCTGAAGCTCCTCGTAGCCTCTTTGGTCTAATGACAGGAGCTTTCCGTAACCGCCCGGCACCTCAGCAGCCTACGCAATCGGCACCGCGGTCGGAGCCGCACGCGCGTGACTACCCTTCCGACCAGCATGGAACGCAGGATCAACGTCATCATCAGGCACCGACTGACGGATCTGACGATTCGACGCTAGATATTCCAACCTATCTACGTCGCTAACAGCGGCTCAGTCCTTCCGCGATCTCCTGCTTCGCGGAAGCGGCCGGGTAATATCCGGCAACAATCATTGAGTGGAACTCCCCCGATGACTGGGTTTTATTAAAGCAGTCCAAATCATCGGGGGTTTCATGCAGGCCAAGCCAGCGCAACACGGAAAGTCTGCATCAACGGATCGTCAGATCCGGCAGATCCTTTCCAGCGTATCTGACACCAGTCAGCTACACTCCTCTTCCGGGCGCCCCGATTTGAAGACCCTGCAAACGACCCTTTCCTCACCTATTTCCTGTCGCGGAATTGCGCTCCATAGCGGAGTGAACGTTGATCTTGAGATGCTCCCGGCCAAAGCCGACACAGGCATTCGCTTCCAGAGAAGCGACTATCCAGGTTCATCGTCTTTTTTGGCCCGTTACGACCGGATTATTGATACGAAACTTTCGACTGTCGTTGCCTGTGAAGACGAGCCATCTCTTCGGGTTGCAACCATCGAGCATCTTATGGCGGCCCTGCATGCGCTGGAAATTGATAACGCCCTGATCCGTGTCAGCGGGCCGGAACTGCCGGTTCTGGATGGCTCGGCAGATGCCTTTGCCTTTCTTATCCAGTGCGCTGGAATAAAGATTCTCGAAAAGCCGCGGCGCGTCATCGAAATTCTCCGCAATATTCGTGCGGAAGGCGACAACGGTGCCTTTGCCGAACTCCGTCCTGCACAACGTGGTCTTTCTCTTGCTATTTCATTAAGTTTCGAAGCTACGGCAATCGGTAACCAGCGTTATGCCATGCAGCTTGATCCGCAGCGTTTCCTTGAAGAAGTCTCGTTCTGCAGAACCTTTGTAAACCGCAGGGATATTGAATATCTCCAGAGCATTGGCCTTGCCCGCGGCGGCTCTCTAGATAACGCCGTTGTTGTGGACGGAGAAAATATTCTTAATCCTGCGGGCCTGAAAATTGAGCGGGAATTTGCCCGCCACAAGCTTCTGGACGCCATCGGAGACCTTTATTGCTGCGGTCACCGCCTGAAGGCCGGTTTTATTGGTCATAAGTCCGGGCACAAGATCAACAACGAGCTTCTTCACGCCGTTTTTTCGGATCGGCGCAACTGGCGTTTTGAGCCGGACGCGGACATTGCACCCGTTCGAAACAACCGACGCACGCGCGTGGCGGCATGAGGATGACTGGCGGGTCTTTCGCCGCCGCATTCCCGTGATATAAGACGGGCATCACGGGAAGAGCAGGTATGCCAAGCAGCACACAACGTCATCTTGAAGTGTCCTCCAACGGGCGGAGTCTGATTCTGAAGGCTACGGCCGTCAGCGGGCTTCTGCTTCTGTCAGGGTGTTCTCTATTTTCTCACAAGCATGAGAAGCCTGTTATTCCCAAGACAGCGGATGCAGAGACTCTTTATAATTACGGCATCGACGCTCTGCGCTCCGGTCGTTACGAGCTGGCGGGTGGCGAGTTCGAGCTTCTTCAGCAGAATTACCCGTATTCCGGTTTCACCGGAAACGCGGAGCTGATGGAAGGATACTCGTATTATCTGCAGGGCGAATATGCCTTGTCCGTCCAGCAGCTTGAGCGTTACCTGCAGCTTCACCCGACCAGCCCTGATGCAGCTTACGCCTTCTATCTGCGTGCCCTCTGCTATTATGAGCAAATTGCCGATGTTCAGCGCGATCAGCAGGGCACTGTTGAAGCGCTGAATGCTTTGGAAGAAGTCATTACGCGCTTTCCCCAGACGTCTTATGCTCGTGACGCTCAGCTGAAGATTGATCTTTGCCGTGACCATCTGGCCGGTAAGGAAATGCTTGTTGGTCGCTGGTATCAACAGCAGCGCAATTATGAAGCCGCCATGACACGCTATCAGCGTGTGGTTCAGGACTATCAGACAACCAACCATGTTGCTGAGGCGCTGGAACGTCTGGTCGAAGTCTATCTGGCTCTGGGCCTGAAAAATGAAGCACGGCAAACGGCGTCTGTTCTTGGTTACAACTATCCGGACAGCCAGTGGTACCGCTATGCCTACGCAAACCTGCGGGACAACAAGCTTCTGTCTGAAGATTTCAAGCAGCCCGCAACCCAGAAGCCAACCAGCAAGCCGCGCGGCTTCTTCTCGCGCGCCTGGCACAGCGTCTTCTGATGTGAGGCGTTTGAAACACGCCTCCCCACACACAACATTCCCGTCATGCTGACCCATCTCTCGATCCGTGACGTGGTTCTGATCGAAAAACTCGATCTGGCCCTGGCTTCAGGTCTCACCGTTCTGACCGGTGAGACCGGAGCCGGGAAATCCATCCTGCTGGATAGTCTGGGGCTTGCTCTTGGCGACCGCGCCAATGCAGGTCTGATCCGATCCGGGGCGACGCAAGCCAGTGTTGCCGCCATTTTCGAAGTTCCACTCAAGCACCCTGTTTTTGCCCTTCTCAGCGAACAGGGCATCGCTCTGGAGAATCCGTCAGAGCCTCTGGTACTACGCCGCATCGTCACGCAGGATGGACGGTCACGCGCTTATGTGTCCGATCAGCCAGTCGGGATCACGTTACTACGGCGCATTGCGTCCCAGCTTGTGGAAATTCAGGGCCAGCACGAACAAATGGGGCTGGCAGACCAAAGTACACATCTGGATCTTCTCGATGCGTTTGGTGTAAAGCCAGCGCTGCTGACACAGACCTCCATAGCCTTTCGCCAATGGGCCAACGCACGCACCGCCCTCGAAAAGGCCCGTAGCGATATGGAAGCTGCGGCCCGCGAAGAAGAGTGGCTCCGTGCAACGGTGGACGATCTTTCAACCCTTGCCCCTCAGGAGGGTGAGGAAGACTCACTGGCCGCTCTGCGCGTCAGTCTGCAACAGGATGAAAAGCGCGGTGAAGCTGTCGCGGCCGCTCTTGCAGAACTGACACCTCGTGATCGGCGCTCCTCCAGCCCCGCCGCAGCATTACGCTCAGCCAGCCGGGCGCTGGTGCGTCTCCTGCCTTCCAGTACGGAAGGTGAAAACGGACCTTCCGCGCATCAGGGACAGGCCCAGGAAGCTTTGGATGCTTTGGAAAAGGCCGAAGAAGCCTTGGCGGACGCAGAAATGCTTCTCACCCGCCTTGCCGCCGATACAGAGGGAGACCCTCGCCTTCTGGAAGAAACGGAAGAACGCCTTTTCGCGCTTCGGGCCGAAGCAAGAAAACATAATGTTGCGGTTGCGGAGCTTCCCTCTTTCCTCGCCTCCCTGAAAGCGCGTCTCGCAGCCCTTGATTCTGGCAATGCAGAACTGGCGCGACTGGAAACGGCTTTGACGGAAGCCCGACTGGCCTATGAAGAGGCCGCAAGACAGCTTTCTGAGGCCCGCAAACAGTCTGCCCAAAAGCTGGAACAGGCTGTCACGCGCGAGTTGAAACCCGTCAAGCTGGAACGGGCCCGTTTCATTGTCTCTCTGCTTGCTTTATCGCCAGATCAGTGGAACAGCAGAGGCATGGAGCAGTCTTCCTTTCTGATCGCTGCCAATCCTGGTCAGCCTCCTGGCCCGTTGGCCAAGGTTGCGTCCGGCGGCGAATTGTCTCGCCTGATGCTGGCCCTCAAAGTCGTGCTGGCACAGCGTTCCGACATTGGCACTCTTGTCTTTGACGAAGTGGATTCTGGTGTCGGGGGTGCAACGGCGTCCTCCATCGGCGACCGCCTTCACAAAGTGGCGCAGGACGTTCAGGTCTTGGTGGTCACGCATAGCCCCCAGGTTGCGGCGCGCGGCGATCAACATCTTCGTATCGCCAAACGTATTCGCAACGAGCGCACTGAAACGCTCGCCGAGCCTCTCTCCCGCGAAGCCCGACGCGAAGAAATCGCGCGTATGCTCGCGGGTGACGTTATTACCGATGCGGCTCGCGGCGCCGCTGACAGCCTTTTAGGACAGACCGCATGATTCCTGCCGATCGTCACGCCGAACTTGAAGCCCTTCTTGCCCGCTGGGACGAGGCTTATCATGGCAAGGATGATCCGGACGTTTCCGATGCGGAATATGATGCGGCCCGTCAGGAACTATTACAGCTTGAAGAGGCTCACCCGGAACTGAAACGGGAAGGCGGTGCCAGTGATCGTGTGGGCGCCATGCCGGACTCCGCGTTTGGCAAACACCGCCACCTCGTGCCCATGCTGTCATTGGATAATGTTTTCGGTGCCGAAGGATTTGATGGGTTTGTATCTCGCGTTGGCCGGTTTCTCGGGCTGACGGAAGAGGGTCTTCAGGCCCTTCAGTTTGTTGCCGAGCCGAAGATTGACGGGCTTTCCATCAGCCTGACCTACGAAAACCGTAAATTCGTTCGTGGCACCACGCGCGGGAATGGAATCGAAGGGGAAGATGTCACCGCTAACCTTCTCACATTGAAGGATGTTCCCTCCACGCTCCCGAATGATGCGCCCGATGTTCTGGAAATCCGCGGAGAAGTTTTTCTCTCAAAGAAGAACTTCCTCGATCTGAATGAACAGCAGGAAAAACGCGGCATCAAGCCCTTCGCCAATCCGCGCAACGCCGCTGCTGGCTCCCTTCGCCAACTCGATCCAGAAATCACGCGCAATCGGCCACTCTCGCTCTTCGCCTACGCGCAGGGATACTCGTCTTCCCCTGTCAGCGAGACGCACTGGGAATATCTGGAAACCCTTCGACGTTGGGACTTCAATGTTAACCCGCTGTCTGAACGCATCGAACACGCTCGAGACATTCCAACTTATGTAGAAAAGATCGCACGGGAGCGTTCAGGCCTAGATTACGATATCGACGGTATCGTTTTCAAATTAAACGATCTTTCCCTTCAGGAGCGCTTAGGATTTGCCGGCCGCGCGCCCCGTTGGGCGATTGCCTGGAAATTTCCGGCCGAGCAGGCGATGACACGTCTGCTTAAGATTGAAATTCAGGTGGGCCGAACGGGAGCGCTTACGCCTGTCGCACATCTGGAGCCGGTCAATGTGGGCGGCGTGATCGTCTCTCGTGCGACGTTGCACAATGAAGACGAGATCGAACGCAAAGACGTACGTGACGGCGATCTGGTGCGGCTGCAACGCGCCGGAGATGTGATTCCGCAGATACTAGGGGTGGTCGAGAGTGATAAGCCTCGCGGTCCACGCTATGTTTTCCCGGATCATTGTCCTGTCTGCGGATCTCTGGCGGAACGCGTCCATGGAGAAGCCGTACGCCGGTGCACAGGTGGCCTGACCTGTGAAGCGCAGGTCGTTGAACGCCTGATCCATATGGTATCGCGTGCGGCTTTCGATATTGATGGACTAGGCGAACGGAGCATTCGGGAATTTCATGCTGCGGGTTACATCCTCAAACCTGGGGATATTTTCCGCCTGAAAAACCATCAGGATGCGCTGTTGAAGCGGGACGGCTGGGGTCAGCTTTCGGTCGAAAACCTGCTTCGTGCCATTGAAGAGCGCAGAACCATTTCTCTTGCCCGCCTCATTTTCGGCCTGGGTATCCGACGTATCGGAGAACGCAACGCACAACTTCTGGCTCGTCATTACGGCACTTTCGAAAACTGGCGTGATGCCATGGTTTCCGCCCAGAGCGGCACGGAAGAACGAGATGCTCTTGGATCCATTATGGGGGTTGGAGGCGCCATTGCAGATGAACTGGTGGCTTTCTTCTCCGAAGAGCACAACGTCGCCACACTGAATGACCTGCGCTCGGAACTGCACACGATCGAGACAGAAGCCGCGCCTTCAGATGGGCACCTCTCTGGCAAGACCATTGTATTCACCGGCACACTGACGACCATGACACGCCCTGAAGCCAAAGCCATTGCCGAGCGTTTGGGCGCGCAGGTGACGGACAGCGTTTCCAAAAAAACGTCTCTGGTTGTTCTTGGAGAAAAGGCAGGTTCGAAAGCAAAGAAAGCTGCGGATCTTGGACTTGAAACTGTTGATGAGGCCGGCTGGAGAACATTGGCCGGTCTTTGACAGTTCCATGACATTATTGGTCTGCATGGCTGCCATCCGAAGATAATTGGCATTGTTTCTGTTCTTCGGAGTATGATGCCGCCCGCATGTCAGTATCATCTCCTACCCAGCACATGATTATTCTTCTCCTGCTGGGTCTCGTCGCGACCATCGTTCTGATCGCGGTCTCCGTATTGATCTCCCTCTCCGAGATCTCCTTTGCCGCTGCCCGGGACGTCCGACTTCGCTCAAAAGCCGAATCTGGTGACCCTCGGGCTGTCGCTTTTCTCAAGTTGCGGCGCAATAGCGGACAGGTCATCACCGTCCTGCAGATCTGTCTGAACGCTGTTGGTGTTCTTGGTGGCATCATCAGCGAATCAATGCTGAGTGAGCCAATAGCGACCGGGCTTGAGTGGATTGGGTTCTCGCCGGTTCTGGCCTCGAATACAGGTTCCACCTGCTCCTTCATCCTGATTACCGGCCTGTTCGTTCTGTTTGCCGATCTGCTTCCCAAGCGGATTGCCATGAATGCGCCAGACCGGATCGCGCTCAAGGTTGGCTGGTTCCCGGCCCTCGCCCTCAAGGTGCTGTATCCTGCGGTCTGGGTTTTTTCGCGTATTTCGGATGTCCTCCTACGCGTCATGAAAATTCCGGCAGCCGCAACTGTCGAGCCTGTCACACCTGAAGACCTGCGGGCCATTCTGGCTGCTGGTACGGCTTCGGGTATCCTGCTCGAGCAGGAACATCAGATGATCCAGAATGTTCTGGGCCTGCAAGATCGTTCCGTTACGTCGGCCATGACGCCGCGTGATGAAATCGTGTTTCTGGACGTTCAGGAAACGCCCGAAAGCCAGCGGGACAAGGTTCGTGTCCGTCCCTACTCCCGATACCCGCTGTGCGATGGCGGCCTGGATCGCGTCATTGGGTCCATTCGCGCGGAAGACGTGCTGGTCGCCGTCGTTGACGAGCCGCAGTCAAAAGAAAGCCTGACACCGGTTGCCAGCCAGATTTTCAAAATGCGCCGGGATGTTCTTTCCCTGCCTGATACTCTGAATCTCTGGGAAACACTGGCTCAATTCGATGCCCACTCCGCAGGCTTTGCATTGATTGTGAATGAATATGGCCTGGTCGTCGGTCTGATTACCTACAAAGACATCATGGGTGCTTTGATGGATGGGTTGGTCAGCCCGTTTGAAGAACAGGCTATTGTTCGGCGAGATGCCAATTCCTGGCTGATCGACGGCGCAGCGCCTATTGGGGATGTTATCCGGGAACTGGATATTCCACTGTTCGACGATGCGCAGAATTTCGATACCGTGGGTGGTTTCGTCATGAACAGGCTTCGTCGCATGGCTCGAAAGGCTGACAGTGTTGAGTCTTCTGGCTTCCGTTTTGAAGTCGTGGACGTTGAGGGCTTCCGTATCAACCAGCTTCTCGTCACCCGTCTCTGAAAAGCTGCCTTTCTTAGGTTGCCCGGGACTGAGTAAGATCGCCAGTATTGTGTTCTCACTCAGCCCCGAAAGACCGCTCCGTGCCAGATTTTCAGCAGTCCGCACTGATTATTGTGGACGTCCAAAATGATTTCCTGCCGGGCGGCGCTCTTGCTGTTCCGGACGGAAATGAGGTCATCGCCCCCGTTAACATTCTCTCCGGAATGGGATTTTCTGCAGTTATTGCAACGCAGGACTGGCACCCGGCGGATCATTGTTCCTTCACTACACAGGACGGTCCTTGGCCAGCCCACTGCATTGCAGCGTCGACGGGTGCTGATTTTCCATCAGCCCTGCACCTGCGCCCGGTAAGTCATATTATTCATAAAGGCATGGCTCAGGATCGCGACAGCTACTCCGCTTTCTTTGACAATGATCACGAGACGTCCACCGGATTGGACCATTTGCTTCGCGGACTAAAGGTCTCACACGTTGTTGTCTGCGGACTGGCACTCGATTTCTGTGTTGCTGCAACCGCCCGGGACGCCATGCGCTGTGGCTTCAGGACCGACATTGCTCTTGAGGCATGCCGAGGAATTACGAGCGATCAGGCTCCACTCCTTCATGACCTGCAAACACAGGGTGTCGGTCTGATAAAAAACATCTGATCCGAAAGAAGGACGCTTTATGAAACAGCGCCTTACAGTTCTGACGCTCGCCTGTTCCCTGCTCTGTGGCACCGCCACAGCCGCCCCTCCTACGACGCAGGATCTGCTGGAGACATCAGGATTCAAAGAAGCTTATAAAGCTATGATTACGCTTCCGGCCTGGGTTGTTTCCGGTAAAGGCACGTCCACACCGGTAGAGTACTTCACGCAAAATGGGAAAAAATATGCACTTGGTCACATGTGCAAGCCCCATGACTGTGCCGCTCAACAGTTGGAACTGGTTCTGGCCACTGACCACTCAGGCTCCTGGGGGCTTCTCTCCATCAAGGCAAACAACGTCCTGAAACAGACCACTCTTGGATCACCATCTCCTGAAATCGAGAAGGCTTTGAGAGACGCCTATACCAAAAATAATCCGCCAGACTGATTATCGCCCACCAAGGGTCGCGGGAAGGTGATTGGTCCATTCGTTAGGTTGAGGTGTTCTCTTCGGTATCAATCCGTAGAGGATCCAGAATACGATGAAGCGCTTTTACAATCACCGCGATACTCTTGTTACTGAAGGCATTGACGGACTTCTGAGATCCTCTGCTGGACGCCAGCTTTGCCGCCTGTCAGGACATGAGAATATCCATGTTGTTCTAAGACGCGACTGGGAAAAAGCAAAAGTTGCTATCATTTCGGGTGGCGGTTCCGGACACGAACCAGCCCATGCAGGATTTGTCGGCAAAGGCATGCTGACAGCCGCTGTGTGTGGCGCTCTTTTTGCCTCCCCGAACGTTGATGCCATTCTCGCGGCAATTCTGGAAGTAACCGGGGAAGCCGGCTGCCTTCTGATCGTCAAGAATTATACTGGCGACCGTCTGAATTTCGGGCTGGCAGCAGAACAGGCCCGAGCCTTGGGAAAACATGTTGAACTGGTCATTGTGGCAGATGACATCGCGCTTGGTCAGGGAACCAATGCCCGTGGCATTGCCGGAACAGTGCTTGTTCAGAAAATCGCAGGACACGCAGCAGAATCGGGTGCCAGTCTGGCAGACGTCAAACAGGCAGCTCTAAAAGCCATCAAGTCCACAGCCTCCATCGGTCTGGCTCTGACGGATGTGAATGTCTACGACCCGCAACATGAAACGCGGCTTGACGACCATGAAGCCGAACTGGGCCTTGGTATTCACGGAGAGCCGGGAGCGGAGCGTATCGCTGTAAAGAAACTGGATGCCTTGGTGGCTCGGGCCGCAGACACACTGATCAACCATCTGACGGATGAAAAACAGGCCGTCATGGTGAATATGCTCGGAGCCGTACCCGTTCTTGAAGCACAGGCCATTGTGGACGCTCTGGCCCGGACGTCTCTGGCCGAACGTACCGCATTTATCATCGGGCCGGCCCCGTTAATGACGTCTCTGGATATGTACGGATTTTCCTTGTCCGCCATTCCTGCAAAAGATGCTTTCATTGATGCTCTGTCCGCTCCCGTAGAGCCATGGGCATGGCCAGGAATTGCCGCCTTTAAGGATGTTCAGACAAAACCCACGCCGACATTGCCGGAGACATTTGCGTTTGAAGCATCGCCTCATAACCTGCTCGAAAAGCTTATCCGGGAAGGAGCGAAAATCCTTATCGACAACGAGAAGGATCTCAACGCACTGGATGCCCTGATTGGCGACGGAGACGCCGGGTCAACCTTCGCAGAAGCTGGACGTGTGATTGTGAAGGATATTGAGCGGCTGCCCCTCGCGTCTCCACAGAAGCTCTGTGCGACAATCGGGCGACTTCTGGCCAGAAATGCAGGAGGTTCGAGCGGTGTTCTGCTTTCGATCATGTTCTCGACAGCCGGACAGCAGGACAACTGGGCATCCGGGTTGGAAGCTGGCTTGCAGCGCATGCAAAGCTATGGAGGAGCCTCGCCCGGCGATCGTACCATGCTTGATGCCCTCTTCCCTGCCATAGCAGCACTTCAGACAGGCAACCTGCATGATGCGGCGATTGCTGCTCGGAAAGGCGCGGATTTGACACGTTCAATGCCTGCGCGCGCAGGTCGCGCAGCGTATGTGCCGCAAGAGCAGTTAAAAGATATTCCGGATCCGGGCGCCGAAGCCATTGCACGCCTCTTGGAAGGACTTGCAACTCTCACTTGAGAAAATCGCAACCGTGAGGTGTTTCAAAACAGAGTCGCAACATGAAGGCTTTGTTTTGAAACGGTATGGCGAAGATCTGGCCGCCAGAAAGTATCCGGATATTTGAGGCGGCATTAACGCCAAAAGGAATCGGCGTATCGCTAAGCTAATCTGCAACCTTATCGATTCGGTACGCTCAGATTAAAATTGTAGATTATGAGAAAAAGTAGTTTCGAAGCTGCGGCTTTACGAAAAATTGTCGCAGCTAGAAGAAACTCTTGGGAAACGACATTTAGCGTTTCTTCTGCCCCTTCTCTGAAATATTCAAAAGAAGGGGGACAGGCGCGCTGGGTGGCGCGCCCTGCTGGATTCGAACCAGCGACCCACAGCTTAGAAGGCTGTTGCTCTATCCAACTGAGCTAAGGGCGCAGTAGAGAAATCTTGAAACTGGTCGGGGCGCCCGGACTCGAACCGGGGGCCTCCTGTACCCAAAACAGGCGCGCTACCAGGCTGCGCCACGCCCCGAACCGAGGCGGAACATAGGGGCAGTAAGTTTCAGAAGCAATAGGGTTTTTTCACTCTTTTTCATTTCTTACGAGCGGCGGCACGAAAAGTGGTGCCGTATCCCAAGGAAACAGCACCCATGTGTCCTGTGCGACTTCCGTCACGTAGTGATCGGTGTGCGGTTTACCGTCGGGTTTTGCATAGAGGCACGCGAAAACAGCCTTGGGCAGCATTTCACGAACGTACTTCGCCGTAACGCCGGAATCGACCAGATCATCAACGATCAGGAAGCCTTCCCCATCACTTGCGGCGGTCGGAGCTTTCACGACCTTTGGCTCATGCTGGGTGCCTTCTTCACCAGCATAGCTGATGACAGAAACGCTTTCGATCAGGCGGCAGCCCATCTCGCGGCCCAGAATGGCGGCAGGGATGAGTCCGCCACGCGTGATCGCAACGATACCGCGGAACGGTCCGTGCTTTTCCATGAGCGTTGTGGCGAGGGTACGGGCGTCACGGTGGAGCTGGTCCCAGGTGACGGTCGCATACGTTATGGGTTTGGGTGTCTGTGTGGCAGTCATGTTCTTCATCTGCCTTCCGTCTCGGAATTTTGCAATAAACTTGAGGAGCGGAAATGCCTAAGGTGGCTGGATGATTGACCCAGCATTGCGGGCCCTTCCCGGCCTTCGTCCCCTGATTATAAGCCGAATCTGTTCACAGCTCTCCGCCACCACCATGACCATCGCCATAGGCTGGCAGATCTATGCCCTGACCCACAGCGTAGCGTCGCTTGGTTATCTGGGATTGGCACAGTTCCTGCCCATGGTGCCGCTGACATTCATTTCAGGGCATGTGGCAGACCGATTCAATCGCCGGAACATTGTTCTGACCTGTCAGATTCTGGAAATTCTCAGTACTGGCGCACTCGCAGCAGCGGCAGCCATGCAGATTTTGACTCCTGCCCTCGTTTATACGTTCGCAGCTTTTTACGGCACGCTTCGCAGCTTTGAGATGCCCTGCCAGCAGGCCTTCCTACCTGCCATCGCGCCACCTGAACTTCTGCCACGTGCCCAGGCGCTTCTGTCGTCCCTGTTCATGACCGCATCCATTGTCGGGCCAAGCCTGGGTGGCCTGCTGTACGGGCTGGGTGCCGTAACCTGCTACAGCCTTGCCACCCTTGGATTCGCGCTCGCCTTTTTCGGTACACTGGCTCTGCGCCTTCACCACACGGTCCCGGCAAAAGAGCCTGTAACATTTGCCTCCGTTTTTGCGGGGCTTGGCTTTCTGAACAGACGCCGAGATCTTCTCGGAGCAATCTCTCTGGATCTTTTTGCGGTTCTTCTTGGGGGCGCCACTGCGCTTTTGCCAGTCTACGCAGATAGCGTCCTGCATGTTGGGCCGATTGGTCTCGGCTTCCTCCGCGCCGCTCCCGCCATAGGAGCGCTGGTCACATCGGTCTGGCTGTCCAGACATCCTCTGGGCAGGCGCGCTGGCGTGACCATGTTCATTTCGGTTGTCGTCTTCGGTGTCGCGACCATTGTTTTCGGCGCGTCTCACATCACATGGCTTTCCGTTCTTGCGCTCATGATTCTGGGCGCCGCAGACGTGATCAGCGTCGTCATCCGGTCATCTCTGATCCAGCTTGCCACCCCCGATTCCATGCGAGGGCGCGTTTCAGCCGTAAACTCCCTGTTTATCGGCTCCAGCAATCAATTAGGAGAGTTTGAGAGCGGCACACTAGGCGCGGCCATTGGACCGGAAGCTGCGGTCATTGCAGGCGGCGTAGGCACCATTCTGGTCGCCCTTGTCTGGATCCGTCTTTTTCCGAAATTATGGTCTCTGGACCGCCTTGAGGATGTACGGCCAGAAATTCTCTGAACGCCGTCCAGGCCACCAGCATCCGAAAGGACTGGTGGTCAACGACAAATACAGCACAAATGAAAAAAGCCCCGTGAGGAGCTTTTTCTTTGTACCGTGGCCAGTTTTTCAAGAAGAAAAGTGGCTCCCGAAGTAGGACTCGAACCTACGACCCAGCGATTAACAGTCGCTTGCTCTACCAACTGAGCTATTCGGGACCGGTGAAGAGGTATGTAGTCCAACCGACGGGGTCGGTAAAGCCCCTTTTTTCAACTTTCTGCATTTTTCTGAACTTTCCTCAGTAAGATGCAGAAAACATGACTTTATTCAGAGCTCTTCCCGCCCACGCGTGGCCAGAACATCCACCCGTTCGTTGTTCACGTCGCCAGAATGGCCCCGAACCCAGAGCCATTCGATCTCATGCGGCTTGGCTGCGTCCAGAATGCGCTGCCACAGATCCATGTTGGCCACGGGATCTCCGGCCGCATTACGCCAGTTTCTACGGACCCATCCCGTATGCCAACGGGTAATGCCATTCTTCAGGTATTCGCTATCTGTATGAAGTTTGACCTGACAGGGACGCTTAAGCGCTTCCAAAGCCTCAGCGGCGGCAGTCAGCTCCATCCGGTTATTGGTCGTTTCCGGATGACCGCCCCACATTTCCTTCTCCTTGCCTTTGCAGCACAGAAGAACTCCCCACCCTCCCGGACCGGGATTGGGCTTACAGCCACCATCTGTCCAGATTTCAACCAGCAGGCTTTCCGTCTCAGACATTCGCATGTCCTGCGGGATATTCCGCAAAATGCCGGAGCCGTCCGAGATAGGCGAGCGGGTCCTTGCGGGTCACAAGCGCATCAGCGGGCGTATTGATCCAGTCATAGAGACGCGTCAGCAAAAAGCGGATCGATGCTCCCTGACACAGAACTGGCAGAACCGCCTTTTCCGCTACTTCAAGCGGGCGCACTGTTTCATAACCATCAATCATGGCTTGGGCGAAAGACGGCTCGAAAACCTTTTCGTCCCGGAAACACCAGGCGTTCAGACAGATGGCAAGATCGTAGGCAAACAGATCCGTGCAGGCGAAATAGAAATCAATCAGCCCGGAAATTCTGCCCTCCTGAAAGAACACATTATCAGGGAACAGATCCGCATGAATCTGCCCGCGGGGGAGCGTCCCTTCTGCGGGCCATGCCTCTTCGATCCGGTCCAGAGCCTGGACCAGTTCCTGTGTCAGTCCGGGAAGCAGATCATCCCCTGCCCCCTGACAGCTTTCAAGGAGAGGTCTCCACGCTTGCACAGAAAGCCCATTCGGGCGCTCTGCCGTATAGTCCCGTCCCTTCTCGTGGAAAGTGGCCAGGACCTGACCAAGCTGTCTGCAGGATTCTGCCGTGATCTCAGAGATGGCGCGTCCCGGGAGGAAGGTCGTGATGGCAGCAGGACGGTCCGCCAGACTCCGCAGAGCGTTCCCGTCACGCCCTGCAACAGGAAGAGGACAGTTCATCCCCTTCCCTGACAGATGCTGCATCAGCCCCAGAAACCATGGAAGATCCGAGGCTTTCACGCGTTTTTCGAATAGCGTGAGGATGAACTTCCCGCTCGTCGTCTGAAGCAGGAAGTTGCTGTTTTCGACGCCTTCAGCGATTCCCTGAAACGAGATCAGGGTGCCGATGTCATATGTGCCAAGGAACGCTTCAAGCGTCTCGGCCGCCAGTTCCGTATAGACGGCCATGAAATCTCAGTTGTCCTCACCAGCAAGCGGGCCTGGCAGACGGAAGTTGATGTTCTCTTCCTTCACGATCCGCTCTTCAATCTTCAGCGTGTACTTGGCAGCGAGCGCCGTCACCATTTCCTGCACCAGACTTTCCGGAGCAGACGCACCGGCACTGATGCCCAGCGTCTCCACACCTTCCAGAGCGGACCAGTCAAGGTCTGCCAGCTTCGGTACCAGCAGGGCCCGGCGCGCACCGGAACGCTCTGCCACTTCCCGCAGGCGCTGCGAGTTGGAAGAGTTTGGCGAGCCAATAACGATGACCAGATCGCTCTCAGGCGCAATGGCCTTCACAGCTTCCTGACGATTGGTCGTGGCGTAGCAGATGTCTTCGCGCTTCGGCCCTTCGATCAGCGGGAAACGCGAGCGAAGAATATCGACGATTTCTGCCGTATCATCGACAGACAGCGTCGTCTGCGTGATGAACGCCAGCTTTGCCGGGTCTTCCGGCTGGATCGTACGGGCTTCCTCGGCATCGTTGATGAGCGTCACAGCGCCGGGAGGGAGCTGACCCATCGTGCCGACCACTTCCGGATGGCCGGCATGACCGATCATCAGAATATGAAGCTGCTCCGGACCACCACCCGCAAAGTGACGTTCTGCCTCACGATGAACCTTGGACACCAGCGGGCAGGTTGCATCCAGATAAAGCAGGTTGCGGCGCTGCGCTTCAGCCGGCACGGATTTCGGCACACCATGAGCCGAGAAAACGACGTGCCCGTCGGCTGGCACTTCGTCGAGTTCTTCAACGAAAATGGCACCCTTGGCTTCCAGCCCCTCAACCACGGTGCGGTTATGAACGATTTCATGACGCACATACACTGGCGCGCCATAACGACGCAGGGCTTCTTCAACGACGCGGATCGCACGATCCACACCGGCGCAGAAACCACGGGGGCCGGCGAGCAGGACCCGGAGCGTCTTCTGGTGTGCAGCACGTTCTGGTGCAAGAGTTGTCTGTTCTGGCATGGTGTTCCCCAAGCGGGCGGAGTTCGATATGTAGGACTATTATCGACCGGATTGAGGCATGTCGCAACGTCCGGGCCGCTTTGTGGGAGTTTCTACAGCAGATGCCAGCCTTCCGGCGCCTTGCCACGTCCCTGTTTGTCCCGGCTTTTGCCGTTCTCGCCCTTTCGACACTGGCAGGGTGCGACGAATCCAATCCGGGCATGTTCGCTCCGGCCTGCCCCGCCACGGAAATTCCGAGCGCCGCATCTGACCGGTTCGTTTATGACGGTCGCGGACTGGACGTTGGCAGTCTGGTCAGCCATGCCCAGCTGACATCCATTGCCGGAGACTGCCAGCGTGGCCCCAAAGGCCCGAAGGATCAGGAAATGGTGCGGACGCGCATCAGCCTCGCAATGAACCTGACCCGCGGCCCGGCTTCCGAGAGCAGCAGCATTGATGTTCCCTATTTCATCGTCATCATGCGCGATGGAAAGATCGTGGATAAAAAAGTCTTCACGGACACGTTCAAACTCGAACCGAATGTGAGTGCCCAGCCCGTCCGTACAGAGCTACGCCTGATTGATCTTCCGGCTTCCAAAAATCTGCAGGACAACCCTTACACGCTGGAAATTGGCTATCAGCTCACACACGATGAACTGGACTATAACCGCGCCCATCTTCCTGTCGTAAAATTCCGTGGCCGGACACAGTAACGGCCTTTCTTTTCCTCTTTCACCCGTCGTCAAAACCCGTATCACGCTGAAAATGACCCTAGCCTGTCTGACAGGCTTCGGGTCTTCAGCCTTTTCCGCGCCCCTTGATGTTTCGGCATCGAAAGAAGAACAGATCAAGGTTCATCACGCAGAGCGTCCGGAAATCCAGAACTTCCCTCATGCGGGCTTTCTGGAACAGCCTAGACGCCTGACCACACGTCAGAATCTTGCCCCAATCGGACGGCAGCCGCACTGGGGTGGGTTCAATCGCGGCAACGGCGAAGGCGCGGGCTTCGGTCCTGTTGGCCGTTACGGCGTGGCACCCTGGGCAGAAGACTGGTCTTATCTGCGCGATCAGAGTCATCGGAACGATTTGTTCGACCCTTTGAAGTTCATTGCCCTGAACAACCAGCGCACCATCTGGCTTTCTCTCTCAGAACGTACCCGCCTGCGTAACTGGTACAACGACTATCCGATGCTCGGGACAAACCCACACTCTGGTTCTGGACGCTTCGTCACCCGGAACATGTTCGGAGCCGATCTACATCTTGGAGAACACTGGCGCATTTTCGGGCAGCTTGTGAATGGGACCGCGGCTGGCTGGAATGGCTACGGCTATGGCAGCACCTACCGAAAACGACTGGATCTGCATCAGGCGTTCATTGAATACAAACAGACCATTGGCACGGCCAAAACGGGACTGATGTTTGGGCGTCAGCAATTTCTCGATGCGCCTTCTTACGTTCTGTATGATCGCGAGCCTCCCAATATCCAGATTACCTGGAACGGCCCGCGTGCTTACGCAATTCTGCCACATATCCGGTTTGATCTGTATGACTTCGTAGCTACGAATATTACTCCCCGGGCCATGTTCCATGACACACAGGACTGGAACACGCGGCTTTATGGCTTCAACACCACAGCTGATGTACCAGCCTTCCATTTGGGCCATCAACGGATCCAGTCTTATCTGGATCTGTTCTGGATCGGCTTTCACTTAGGTGGAAAGACGGGATCGGTTCCGGTCTTGAGTTCAATCGCTGTCAAATCCGTCACTGGCGCAACCAGTCGCAACAATCTGGGCTTCCGCTGGTACGGTACAGCACAACAACTGGAATATGCTCTGGGGGTTCTGTGGCAACAGGGCAATTTTACGCCCTATGGCACAACAGCGCGCAGGCAGGTCTCTGCATATTCCGTCAATACAACGGTGGGATACAGGCGGTCCGACCTGCTGTTCAAGCCTTTCTTTGGTGTGCAAACAGACGTCTATTCAGGCGGTAACGAACGTCATCGAGCGGGGACTGTAGGAACTTACAGCGCGCCCTTCGCTCCCCAGAATCCCTATCTGGATTACACTGGCTATATAGGCGCAGCGAACCTGATCAATCTGTCTCCGATCCTCGTCGGCTCTTATGGAAAAGTCTCGCTTCGGGTAAAAGCGCCAATCCTGTGGCGGCAGACCACACAGGCTTCGGTCTATTCCATTACGTCTGCCTATAATTTTCCGAAGTTCCACAGTCACTTTGTAGGCGTTGCGCCGAATGGTCTGCTGACATGGGCTGTAAACCACCACTGGAACTGGACTCACGTTGTAGCCTGGTTTGCCGCTTCGCATGATCTGAAAAACGCTGGCGCCAAAAGCGGGCTGTATTATCAGTCCAGTCTCTCATTTGCCTTCTGAAGAATGGTTGCAGAGCCGCGCCCTGCAGCGTAATGCCCCCATACTCACGCGACATCACAGGATTGCCCCATCATGAAATATATGGACAGCCGCGAACTGACCTTGAGGGGCATCATACTGGGTGCGCTCATTACAGTCGTCTTTACGGCCGCCAATGTTTATCTGGGCCTGAAGATCGGTCTGACTTTCGGCTCATCCATTCCGGCCACCATTATTTCAATGGCTGTGCTTCGCCTCATGGGCGGCGGCACGATGCTCGAAAACAACATGGTCCAGACCCAGGCCTCAGCGGCAGGAAGCCTCTCCTGCATCTTTGCAGCCCTTCCTGGCCTGATCATGGTGGGATACTGGCACGAGTTCCCCTATTTTGTGTCCCTGCTGCTGACGCTGGGCGGTGGTATGACAGGAGTCATCTTCACCATTCCGCTGCGTCGTGCGCTGGTCCGAAATTCTGATCTTCCTTACCCAGAAGGTACGGCCTGCGCAGAAATCCTGCGGGCTTCTTCTCCAGAGGGGGACGCAGAGAGCCTTCGCTCTCTTACGAAGGGTACGGCTGTTTCCGCAGTGATCGCCTTTGCAACTGCCGGCCTGCGCCTTCTGTCAGATGGGGTTTCAGCGGCCACCAGCTGGGGCGCTTCGGCCTTCCGTCTTGATATCAGCTTCTCTCTGGCTCTTCTCGGAACCGGCTACCTCGTTGGCATTGCAGGCGGCATTGCCATGCTTCTCGGGGTTTTCCTGGCTTGGGGGATCATGATTCCGGTTCTGGGACATCTGAACCCGGTGGCAGACCCTCTAGCTGCAACAACAGCACTATGGCTGCACAAGGTTCGTTTCATGGGTGCTGGAGCAATCGCCATTGCAGCAATCTGGACCCTTCTTGCCCTCGCCGGACCAGTCGCTCAGGGGCTGAAAGAAGCTCTTTCAGTCAAACACCGGGCATCACAAGACGAAGCGGACCTCGATCTTGCTCCTCGCACCCTGATTGTTCTGAGCCTTGTACTCGCGCTGATCCTGTCAGGGCTGTTCACCCAGTTCCTCTGGCCCGTTATGCCTCATGGTGCCTCAATGACCACACTCGTCATTCTGGGCATTGTTGCGTGCTTCGGTCTCGGCTTTCTGGTGGCCAGTGCCTGCGGATACATGGCGGGGATCATCGGCTCTTCGTCATCGCCGATTTCTGGTGTTGGAATTATCGCCATCATCGCTATTTCAGTAGCCCTTTGGGGGCTGGAAAGCGGGGGTATTCTGTCGCCGGATCAACGCCCCACGGTCATCGCATTTGGCTTGTTTGTTCTTTCTGCGATTACAGCGTCCGCCGCAATGTCCAACGACAATCTGCAGGATCTGAAAACCGGCCAGCTTGTAGGCGCTGCCCCCTGGAAACAGGAAGTTGCCCTGTTGATCGGCTGCGTTGTCGGTGCTGTTGTCATTCCGTGGGTACTCCAGACACTTTATCAGGCGTACGGGTTTGTCAGTGCACTGCCACGCGACGGAATGGACCCAACACGCGCCTTGGCTGCGCCGCAGCCCGCTCTGATGGCCGCGATCGCCAAGGGTATCCTGACCCACGATCTTGACTGGCTGATGCTGGAAATCGGTGCCGCCATCGGTATCGTTCTGGTCGTTGCAGACATACTCCTGAAGCGTCGCAATCTGTCTCTGCCGCCGCTGGCTGTTGGCATGGGAATCTATCTGCCAGCAGATGTTTCCGTCACGATTGCAATCGGCGCAGGTCTGGGATGGCTGCTCCGTCGCTTCCCCAAAGATCAGGGAACGATGCTGGCTTCAGGATTTATTGTCGGGGAAAGTCTGGTCGGCGTCGCCGTGGCCGCCATTGCCGGCGCCACGGGCAGCACCGAAACACTGTCCCTTCACCTGCCCGCGATGCTTCGCTCCGGGCTGGGATGGGCCGTGTTTCTGGGGGTGATGTTCTGGTTCGGGCGGCGTATCAGCCGCCAGTCGACCTGAAAAAGTTGTGGCCTGACAGAGTCAGGCCTTCACCCACCACTGAACGGGCTCTGGCTCGTTCGATTCAACGTCAGCCAGAACAGGCTCGTCGGCAACCATAACATCGTCTTCAACGACAACCTTACGCGGACGCCCTACCGGACGCGGTGTCCGGCGAGCAGCTTCAGCAGCCTGCTCCCGCGCCTGATGAAGCTGCGCCTTGAGAGACTGGATCTGATCCTGATGATCGCGCAGATTCCGGTTCAGTTCCGTAATCTGAATCTTGGCATGAGCTTCACGTGTTTCGAACGCCTTAAGCTGCGTCCGAATATCTGAGAGGCTCTTTTCGGCTTCTTCCCAGCGGCGCTGTTCACGCTTCACCGACTGACGAAGACGCTCGATTTCTTCCTGCTCTTCCTGACCAGGTCCATTGTTCCGCTGACTAAAGCCACGGCTGGCCTGGTGTTCAACAACAACCTGTCCGTCACGCACAAAGCGACGGCGGCGTTCCGTAGTTGGTGTCACCGGGCGAGGCTTCTGGGAGCGGGATGATGACCCCGATCCTAGACGAGCCAGCGCCTCTCGCAGTTTGTCTTCGCTAACCTGCTGATCGTCCTGCATTCTTTGTTTTTTCAACCAATAATGAAATTTATGCTGTGTTTCCCAACAGGGACGACCTCTCTGAATAAAAGAGAGACTGAAAAGCCCATGAGCCAATCAGCGAAACGTGTCCTGGCAAGGAAATTGAAAGTCGGCATTAACGGAATTCATGAATGACCCGTTCTGTCAGACAATTGCCTTTTATCAGGTCCGCCAAGGCCTGTCATCAAAACAATAGAACTGTATTCGTATTTCTTTATTTCCACTGACCCGGTTGCCAGAGCACATCTTGGGCACCGTCCTCATTCGCATGGCGAGCAAGAACAAAGAAATAGTCTGACAATCGGTTCAGAAACCGGATCCCTTCCGCCGGCCTCGGCTCGAGGGAGATCAACCTGCGCTCCGCCCGGCGGGTGACTGTGCGAGCCAAGTGGGCATGGGCTGAAATCAGGGAGCCTCCCGGCAAAATAAAACTACGGAGTTCAGGCTGCGCGACCCTGAGCCGCTCAATACAGGCTTCGATCCAGAAAACCGCTTTCTCCGTCAAAGCAGGCGGGCGACCTGTATCGGGGATACAGAGATCAGCCCCCAAATCAAATAAACAGGACTGTATCTGCCGAATATCAGAAGAAATACTGGAAGTATTTCCATCCATCCGTACGTGATATTCAAGAACCCCCAGAAGAGCATTCAGCTCATCGACCGCTCCCATGGCTTCAATCCGGGCACAGTCCTTGGAGACGCGCGAACCATCCCCAAGGGACGTCTGCCCCTGATCTCCTCCGCGGGTCACGATACGATCAAGCCGAATACTCATTCCGGAAATCTTTCCTCAGTGACGGCCGAAGTGATGGTGATGACCCTTGATGGTCTTCGCACCACTCAGATCACCTGCCCGAGTCGTATGATCCTGAAGCATTTTGGTCGTGTCCCCGGCCAGGATCTTGATATCTGCCGTCCCACCCGACTGCGTAGCGGTGGTGAGAGCGCTTGTCAGAGCAGGCGTCTGAACACTTTTGATTTCGCTCAGGAACACACGATCAAAAGATGTGCCATACAGATGACCGAACGTCGCAACATGCGCTTCATCGCCAGCGTTCAGCTTGTCCGTGACGGTCAGATGGGAATCCGTGGCGATCTTTGCAACAGCCTTGCGGTTCGTCGTGTGGTCGCTGACAACTGTGGCTGCAAAAGCCTTCACGACATCACTGTTGCTGTGCGTCGCAGCAAGGTTGGCGATGCTGATCTGCGTCAGATCCATGGCATCAACCTGCTGCAGGAACGCCGCATCCGCCGTGGACAGCGTATAGGTCGAAGCCGCAGACGGCAGAGCCGGAGCTGGCGGCGCATCCGGTGCATTACAGGCCGCAAGACCAGCAAACAGGCTCAGGGATGCAAAAGCAGCAAAACGTGCGGTGGCTCTCATGAAGAGGCAGTCCTTTCATCGGTGAGACCGGGAGAAGCCCCCCGGCCGCTACGGGTGAATGGCCCCGCGTTCAAAACGGTCCATTCATGTTCCGGAACACTTCATGGTACATTCAACGCATGTCCGCAAATCCCCGCCTCCCTGCCCTTTCTGGCATCTTCCGCTTCTGCTTCGTTTCAGGTGCTCTGGGGGGAGCTATCGGACTCGTGCTTGGGACACTGGCATCGCATTTGCCTGACGCCGCCTTTGCCGCCCCGAATGGAAGAGGCGTTCTCCATACAGGTGTTGAAATCCTGATGTGGCACGCCATTTCGCTTTGTGCTCTTACGCTTGGCGCCCCTTTTCTGAGGCGCCGTCTCGTCCGGCTGGCGTGCCTCACCATGGCGCTAGGAACAATTCTGTTCTGTACGCCCGTGACGTTATACGCCCTTTTTGATCTGAAAATCGGCACGTTATCCGTCGCGCGGATTGCACCTTATGGTGGCACGCTGCTGATTATTTCGTGGCTTCTGGCGGCCGCTTCGGGCCTGCGTAAAGCCTCATCCGATACTCTATGATCTGCTTCGTATCCTTTTGATAACCGCAAGTACGGCGATCTGAATAATCAGCGCCGCGCAGAAGCAGAAAACGATGATACCGATCAGAATCATCTGCTCCCGGCCCAGCGCGGAGTCGACACGGAACAGCGTGTAAAGCCATTGCCACGCATGGGTCGCCGCAACCATCTGCACCAGCTTGATCGTCGGATGCCAGAACCGGAATATCGCTGCGAATGCGAGTGTTAATCCCACCAGGCTAACGGTTCGCAGGAGCGTTTCGGCAATGCTGACTTCCGGGACAGTCTTTGGGGACTGAGAAGGCACTCGGGATTTTATCAAGAACATGACCTCAAGGTTGAATTCAGCTTTAATCGTTTTTCTGCAAGACTGCGTTATGTCATGCAGTCTCTTCCTTCAATGAAAGCCTTTTTTATGCGCGCTTCCTTTCTCGCCGCAGCCGGACTGGGTCTGGCGCTTTCCGCTCCATTTGCAGCCCATGCTGCAACGACGCCAGCGCCACATCTGAGCGAAACATCCGCTCCCCCCGTCGCTGCACCGTACCCGGATACGTCTGTTGCTCAGGCTCAGGTCAAGGATGCTTTTGCCCTCGCCGCGAAAACCGGGCGCAAAGTGCTTCTCGATTTTGGTGGAAACTGGTGCCCGGACTGCAAGATGCTGTCCGGCATTTTCGCACTTCCTGATGCCAAGGCGTGGCTCGACAGCCAGTTTGTAATTGTTCCAGTCAATGTTGGCCGTATCAACACCAATCTGGATCTCGCCCAGAAATATGGCGTGACGATCAAGGCCGTTCCGACCGTCATTATCGTGACGCCAGACGGAAAGGCACTGAACGGCGACGGGTCGAAAGCGCTCGGGAACGCCCGCAGCATGTCCCCTCAGGCCGTTTTAGACCTGATTTCAGAATGGAACAGCCGCGGCTGATTTTACTTTCTGGCTCCGGAAATCACTTCGGAGCCAGAAGAGGCTTTCAGATTCCGAGTTCCTGCTCGGCTTCATGAACAACTTCCGCCAGCGCATCCGCCTCGAACGGCGAAACAAGCCCGGCATCTGCCACCAGTTGTGCAAATGGCTTCGAGCCGCCTTCGGCGCAAAGCTGGCGATAGGTTTCGAACGTCCCTTCCCGATCCATCCGGGAGCGAAGCCACAGCTGAAGCGCACAGCACTGAGCCAGCGCGTAATCAATGTAATAAAATGGCAGGCGATAAATATGAAGCTGAGCCTGCCAGCGTCCGCCCTTGGCCGGATAGTCCAGATCGCCCCAGTCCCGCCATGGCATGTACATCTTTTCCAGACGTAGCCACGTCTCATGCCGTTCGGCTGCGGTCATCTGCGGGTTAGCGTAGACCTCATGCTGGAAATGATCGACGCAGACGCCATAAGGGAAGAACGACAGCGCATCGATCAGGTGCATCCGGCGATACCGGTCAGCGGCTCCATCCTCGACCAGCGCGTCAATTTGCGGCCATGTCAGGAATTCCAGCCCCATGGAATGGATTTCTGCCGCTTCCATGGTTGGCCAGAGCTGATCAACCCAGTCCTGATCGCGGCTTTTCCAGTTTTGGAACGCGTGACCCATTTCATGGGTGAAAACGCCGATGTCGTTATGCGTGCCGTTGAAATTGGCGAAGATGTAAGGACTGCCAATCGTTGGGAAGGACGTGCAGAAGCCGCCTCCTGCTTTGCCATCACGGTTCTTCAGATCCAGATACCCAAGATCGCGCATCTGAACGTAGAAATCGCCCATCTCACCTTTAGGATCGAGCGTCCGGAACATGCCTTCAGCACGGGCAACCAGAAGATCATGATCGCCGGCGGGTTTCGGGTTCCCCTGAAGGTCAATCAGCGCCTCATCCCAGGCCCAGACCTTGTCCCACCCCATTTTCAGACGACGGCGTTCCAGCAGAGACTGAACCAGCGGCGTGACGGAACTCAGAACCTTCTCACGGAAGGCTGCAACCTGCTCGGGGCCATAATCCGTCCGGCGCATCCGGCGATAACCGAGTTCGATATAATTCTCGAACCCCAGCGTTTTCGCCATGCGGTCACGCAATTCAACGAGGCGGCTGTAAAGGGTGTCGAGTGCCTCACCATTCTCTTCGAAAAATGCCCAGCGAGCCTTTTCGGCCGCATGTCGCATCTCACGGTCCGGGCCTTGCAGGTAAGGCACCAGACCGGAAAGATTAAGCACCTTCCCGTCAAACGGGATCTTCGCCGAGGCCAGCAGAGCCGTATATTCGCCTGTCAGGCGTGCTTCTTCTTCGAGATCCGTACTGATGCGCGGATCGAACGTCGTGGTATCAGCTTCCCACAAACGGACAACATGGGGCGTGACCAGAGCTTCGAGAGCCGCTCTATCCGGGTCCCCCAGAAGGCGCTTCTTAATCGTGACTTCATGGTCCGTCGCGATAGGCGAAAGACGATCCGCGTAATCACGGTCTGCCTTGGCCTGCTCGTCCTGCGTATTGCGCGAGAATTGAAGGTGGACGTGTGATGCCCAGGATTCATATTCGCGGCGCACGAAATCGAAAGCCTGCGCAGCATCCTTGGAGCGCCCCTGATCCAGCAGGAGCGCGATATCGTCATACCGCGCCTTCAGGGACGCTTCGTCAGGACGGGGGAAAGACAGGTCAGAGAACGGAGGGATTGTCTGTGTCATGGTTCTAATTCTGACATTCCGCTCCGTCTCCGTCCATGCCTCTCAGGGTTTCTGAATCGCTTTCACAAACCCAGCCAGACGTCTGCAGGCTTCCGCAAGCTGCTCATCCGATGCCGCGCAGGATAAGCGCAGATACGGGCTGTATCCGAAGGCTGTTCCGGGGACGGTCGCAACATAGGCCTCGTCGAGTAGGGCTTCAGCGAAATCCACATCCGTGTTCAACACACGCCCATTACCGGACGTACCACCAAGAAGTGCGCCGACACCCGGATAGACGTAAAACGCTCCTTCCGGGATGGCACAGGTCAGACCGGGGATCGCCTGAAGGGCAGCCACCATTTTGTCGCGTCGGCGCTGATAGGTCTCACGCATCTGTTCGATACGCTCCAACCCACCATTCAGCGCAGCGACGGAACCTGCCTGCGCTAGGGTGCAGACGCCAGACGTCGTATTGCCCTGCACGGCAATCATCGCCTTGATAAGTGGTACTGGCCCACAGGCGAACCCAACCCGCCACCCTGTCATGGCGTAGGCTTTGGCCATTCCGTTGATGACGAGAATACGATCAGCCAGATCGGGAGCTACCTGAAGCAGGGACAGATGCTTGCGGCCGTCAAACGTCAGATGCTCGTAAATTTCATCTGACATGATCAGAACATGCGGAGCCTCACGCAGGATATCGGCAATCGCCTCAAGGTCTTTGCGCTCCAGAATGGCTCCCGTTGGGTTGTTGGGGAAATTCAGAACCAGCCAGCGGGTCTTGGGCGTGATCGCGGCTTTGATGGCCGCCGGGTCAGGACGGAACCCATCCTCTTCCCGACAGGCGACTTCCACAGCCTTCCCACCCAGCATCCGCGCAATCAGCGGATAGCTGACCCAGTACGGTGCAGGGACAATGACTTCATCGCCTTCCTCAAGTGTCGCCGTAAACGCATTATAAATAACCTGCTTGCCACCATTCGCGACCATGATCCGATCTGGTGTCGCAGCGATCTCATTATCCCGTTTGAACTTCTGGATAATAGCGTCGATCAGTGCCTTTTGGCCGGGGATAGGCGGATAACCCGTATCGCCTTCAAGCCCAGCCGCATACGCAGCTTCGATGGCTTCCGGCGGTGATGGGAAATCCGGTTGCCCCAAGGCCAAGGAAATGACATCCCTGCCCTCGGCCCGCAGTTCACGGGCCCGCGCGGCCATGGCAATGGTTGCGGGCTTGGGAAGCGTTGCCAGACGGGATGCGATGCGGAACGTCATGACAGGCCCTGGCAGAACTGCTGGATACGGGTGCAGGCTTCCTTCAGAAGCTCCGTGCTCGTGGCATAAGAAATCCGGAAATACCCAGGCGTCAGGAAAGCACTTCCATGAACAGCGGCCACACCCGTTTCATCGAGAAGCGCCGTCACAAAAGCCTCGTCACTGTCGATCAGATGACCGCCCTTACTCGTTTTTCCAAGCGTTCCCTCGATGGATGGGAAGACGTAAAACGCGCCTTCCGGCTTGGCACAGCTCAGGCCAGGGGCTTCATTGAGCATGGACACCACAAGATTACGGCGCTGCTCATAAACGCTTACCATCTCACCAATGAAATCCTGCGGGCCTGAAACAGCCTCTTTGGCCGCAGCCTGAGCAATAGAGCATGGATTGCTCGTGCTCTGCCCCTGCAGCTTGATGAGTTGGCGCGTCAGTTCAACAGGCGCTGCAGAGAAACCAATTCGCCAGCCGGTCATAGCGTAAGCTTTGGACACGCCATTCATCGTCACCGTCCGGTCCCGCAGACGCGGCTCAACCTGCACGAACGTCTTGGCGACGGCACCTTCATACATCAGCTTGGCGTACATATCGTCTGTCAGAATCCACACATGCGGATGCTCCATCAGAACGTCAGTCAGCGCTTTGAGATGATGCTCATCGTATGCAGCACCCGTCGGATTGCAAGGTGAGTTCAACATCAGCCATTTCGTCTTCGGCGTAATGGCTGCGCGGAGCTGGTCAGCCGTCAGGCGGAAGCCGTTCTCAACCGTCGTTTGAACTATAATCGGCGTTCCGTCCGCCAACGAGACGATATCAGGGTAAGACACCCAGGCCGGAGCCGGAATGATGACCTCATCACCAGCATTCAGGGTAGCGACCATCACATTATAAATGACCTGCTTGCCGCCAGTTGAAACACAGATTTCCTCGGCGCGGTAATCCAGATCGAAATCAGCGTTCAGTCGGGCCGCAACGGCTTCACGGAGCGGCATTGTGCCTGCAACGTCCGTATATTTCGTCTCGCCGTTCTGAATGGCGCGAATGGCGGCCTGCTTGACGAAATCGGGGGTATCAAAATCCGGTTCGCCAGCAGAAAGGCTGATGATGTCACGGCCTTCCGCCTTCAGAGCGCGGGCTTTCTGCGTAATCGCAATCGTCTGGCTCGGCAGGATACGGTTCAGACGGTCGGCAATGAAAGACATGATGGGTTCCTGATGGGCTTTATCGCGCAGGAACCCTACCGCTCCCGATAGGCATTTGACCACAGCCCATCTGCAGATGAGAGATGCGTTTTTTACATAAAAAAGTCGGATACCCCCCTTAGGAGCTATCCGGCTTTTTCACACATCAGCCTTCCTGAGATATCAGGCCAGCTTTTCCATTTCACGAACGACAGCCTGGCCCATCATATCGGTGCCAACACGAGCCATTCCCGGTGACATGATATCCGCAGTCCGCAAACCACTGGCCAGTACGTTAGACACTGCCTTTTCAATCAGATCGGCATCGTCCGCACGGTTCAAAGAATACCGCAGCAGCATCGCGAAGGAGAGGATCTGCGCCAGCGGGTTTGCAATCCCTTTGCCAGCGATATCCGGTGCACTGCCATGGATCGGCTCGTACAGCGCATTGCGCTTGCCGTCCTCACGGACAATGCCAAGTGTTGCAGACGGGAGCATACCGAGCGAACCCGTCAGCATGGAGGCCAGATCGGACAGGATGTCGCCGAACAGGTTGCCCGTAACGATCACATCAAACTGGTTCGGGTTACGAACGAGCTGCATGGCGCAGTTATCGGCCAGCATGTGGGACAGTTCCACATCCTGATATTCGCGCTTGTGTAGATCCGTGACGACTTCCTTCCACAGGAGGCCACTTTCCATCACATTGCACTTCTCGACGGAGCAGACGCGATTGCTGCGCTGACGGGCCATCTCAAAAGCAACGCGGGCGACACGTTCGATCTCGGACGTCGTATAGACTTCCGTATTGATCCCACGACGGGAGCCATCCGGAAGGGTCTCGATGCCGCGTGGCTCACCGAAATAGATACCACCGACCGTCTCACGGACGATCATGATATCGAGACCGCGAACGACTTCTGGCTTCAGGGCTGACGCATCAATCAGCGCATCAAAAAGCTGGGCCGGACGAAGGTTTGCAAAAAGCTCAAGCTCCTTGCGCAGCTTCAGAATGGCCACTTCAGGGCGCTTGTCGAACCCGACATGGCTCCAGGCAGGATCACCAACCGACCCGAACAGAACTGCATCAGACTTCCGGGCAAGGTCGATAACCTCATCACGGATAGGAACGCCATGGACAGCAAGGGAAGCCGCGCCAACGAGTTCTTCCGTAATGTCCAGTTTCAGGCCACGGTTTGCGTCCAGCCAGTGCACGATCCGTGCAACTTCACGCATGACTTCCGGGCCGATACCATCACCGGCAAGAACAAGAAGCTTGTGGGCTTCACTCATTTTGCAGTTCCCATGCTGATTGACGGCACCCATGCACGGCTGGCCTGATGTTCAAAGCTGCTGATTTCCGCATCATGCGCCAGCGTCTGGCCGATATCGTCCAGACCTTCGAGCAGCATGTGACGGCGGAACGGATCAACTTCGAACGGCACGACATTTCCATCCGGGCGAATGATGATCTGCTTTTCCAGATCGACCGTCAGACGGGAGTTTGCTCCCTGACGCGCATCACCCATCAGTTCGTCACAGATTTCCCGTGGTAGACGGATCGGCAGGATACCGTTCTTGAAACAGTTATTAAAAAAAATGTCGGCAAAGCTCGGCGCAATGACGCAGCGGATACCGAAATCCAGCAAAGCCCAAGGTGCGTGCTCGCGGGATGAACCACAGCCAAGGTTGTCATAGGTGATGAGGATTTCAGCATGACGATACGGCTCTTTGTTCAGAACAAAGTCCGGGTTCTCATTGCCGTTATCGTCGTAACGCTGCGCCGCAAAGGCATTCTTGCCGAGACCCGTGCGCTGGATGGTCTTCAGAAAGCGTGCCGGAATAATCTGGTCGGTGTCGATGTTTTCATTCGGCATCGGAGCCGCAATGGCGGTCAGTTCCGTGAATTTTTCCATCAGACGGTTTCCTTCATCAGCTCACGCACATCACACAGCGTGCCCGTTACAGCAGCAGCAGCAGCCATGGACGGTGAGCAAAGATGCGTTCTACCCCCGGGGCCCTGACGACCTTCAAAGTTACGGTTGGACGTAGAAGCGCAACGCTGTCCCGGCGTCAGACGATCCGGGTTCATCCCCAGACACATCGAGCAACCGGCCTCGCGCCATTCAAAACCGGCATCAAGGAAAATCTTGTCCAGCCCCTCGGCCTCGGCAGCCGCTTTCACAAGGCCTGAGCCCGGCACGATCATCGCGCGAACGTTCTTCGCAACATGACGGCCACGAACAACTTCAGCAGCAGCGCGCAGATCTTCCAGACGGCTGTTAGTGCAGGAGCCAATGAACACGACATCGACTGGCGTTCCGGCAATCTTCTGCCCAGCCGTGAGACCCATATAATCCAGAGCGCGCTGAACCTGCGCGGCCTGGGCCGGATCCTTGAAATCGGAAGGAGACGGCACAATGCCATCAATCGGAAGAACGTCCTGCGGGCTGTTGCCCCAGGTCACGGAAGGCACGATATCTTCGGCCTTCAACGTCACTTCCGTGTCGAAATGAGCGCCTTCATCCGATGCCAACGTGCACCAGTAAGCACAGGCCTGCTCGAATGCTTCACCTTTCGGGGCGAACGGACGCCCCTTCACGTATGCGAAGGTCGTTTCGTCCGGAGCAATCAGGCCAGCCTTCGCACCACCCTCAATGGACATGTTGCAGAGCGTCATACGCCCGGCCATGTCCAGGTCGCGGATTGCAGAACCAGCAAACTCGATCACATGGCCAGTGCCACCAGCCGTCCCGATCTTGCCAATAATGGCCAGTATGATGTCCTTGGCTGTCACGCCTGGACCTACTTTGCCTTCAACAGAAACACGCATGTTCTTCGCGGGCTTCTGGAGAAGCGTCTGGGTCGCCATGACGTGTTCGACTTCGGATGTACCAATACCAAATGCGAGCGCACCGAGTGCGCCGTGCGTCGAGGTATGACTGTCACCGCAAACAATCGTCATGCCTGGCAGGGAAATACCCTGCTCCGGGCCGACAACGTGAACGATGCCCTGAGACGCGGAACGCAGCGGAAAATAGGGAACGCCGAACTCAGCGACATTCTTCTCCAGCGTTTCGATCTGGAGACGGCTTTCCGGCTCTTCAATCGGCTGGGAACGGTCGGACGTTGGGACATTGTGGTCCACCACGGCGACGGTTGCGTCCGGACGGCGCAGGCGACGTCCGGCCATCCGCAGACCTTCAAAAGCCTGCGGGCTTGTCACCTCGTGAACAAGGTGACGGTCGATGTATAGGATGCACGTCCCGTCTTCGAGGCGGTCAACGACGTGATCGGCCCAGATCTTGTCAAACAGTGTTCTGGGCGAAGAAGAAACGGGCATCCTTATACTCCAACCTTGACTTAGGAAGCGGCTTTTTCGCCAGCCTTCGGCAGATCGCGCGGGCGCTCTGCAATACGGGCAGACTTACCCGAACGGCCACGCAGGTAGTACAGCTTTGCGCGACGCACCTTACCACGACGCACCACTTCGATGCTGGCGAGGGACGGAGCGTACAGCGGGAACACACGCTCCACGCCTTCACCGTTGGAAATCTTGCGAACCGTGAAGTTGCTGTTCAGGCCCTTGTTGGAACGGGCTATGACAACGCCTTCGAAGTTCTGCACGCGCTCACGCGTACCTTCAACAACGCGGACGCCAACGCGAACCGTGTCACCTGCGATGAATTCCGGAACTGCGCGAGCTGCGGAAAGACGCTCGATTTCGCGCGCCTCGTACTGCTGGATAATGTTCATGACCAAACTCCTGGAAACAAAAATTCAATGAACCTGCTGTCGCGCCAGGTACGCATCCCACAGATCGGGGCGACGTGCCTTCGTGACGGCGATTGACTGTTCATGACGCCAGCGGGCGATGGCACCATGATTGCCGGAGAGCAGGATTTCGGGCACTTCCCGCCCATCCCAGACCGCCGGCTTCGTATATTGCGGGTACTCCAGCAGACCTTCGGCAAAACTTTCGTCCTGCCCACTCATCTGGGAACCCATCACTCCCGGTAAAAGACGCACACATGCATCCAGAAGCGTCAGAGCCGGAATTTCTCCGCCTGACAGTACGACATCGCCCATACTGAACTGTTCGATATCGTGCTTTTCCAGCACACGTTCGTCGATCCCTTCAAAACGCCCACACAGAACCACGACGCCCGGTCCTGCCACGAAACGCTCTGCATCCTCATGGGACAGACGACGCCCACGCGGTGTCGGGTAAATGACTGGACGGCCATCCAACGCGGGAAGCGCCGAAAGAGCCGTGTCCAGAACATCTGCCCGCATCACCATGCCAGCCCCGCCGCCAAACGGCGTGTCATCCACAGCGCGATGACGGCCCAGTCCATGCTCACGCAGATCATGCGATTCACAGGACCAGATCCCGCGCTCGAGCGCCCTGCCCGCCAGAGAAAAACCCAGCGGACCCGGAAACATATCCGGAAACAGGGTCAGGATGTCAGCGCGCCAGCTCATGCCCGGACCTGAACCTCTCCGTCGAGATCACCTTCAACCTCGACTTCGATCGGTGGCACGACGGTCACGCGACGCTGCGCGAGATCGACATGCGGCACACAGGCCATCGTAAATGGAACAATCAGCCCCCGATCAATCTCGAGACTGACGCCAGCACCGTAGTCATGGACCACGGTAATGGTTCCAAGAACGTCGCCACTTTCGGAGACAGCCGTCATGCCAATCAGATCAGCATGATAGAACTCGTCTTCCTCAACGGCAGGCAGAACGTCGCGCGCAACATACAGCCGACGGTTGACAACCCGCTCGGCAGCCGTCCGGTCTGGCAGAGTGTTTCCCTGCCCGTCCGTCAGCGCTGCGACACCGGGAAAAAACCAGCGTGCCGTCCATGCCGCTCCATGCTCGTCATGCAGCACACCGATCGTTTCAACCGTTTCCGGATCGTCAGTGGCGGCATGCAGATGCACCAGACCGCGAACACCATGCGGGCGACCGATGGTGGCGATCAGAACATCACTGTCAGGGTTGAAGCGGGGCACGGGGTCAGGCGTCCTGATGCGTCAGCAGTTGATCAGCCGGCCGTAGCAGCAGCGGCAGCAGCGGCATCAGCAGCGCGCTTCTGTGCCTTTGCCTTCGGAGCGGACTGCTTCGGCTGCTCGCTGTATGTCGGCTTCGGAGCCAGACCAGCGTTACCAAGGAAGCGTGCAACGCGATCCGTGGCCTGTGCGCCATTGGACAGCCAGTGCGTGATACGCTCGCCATCGAGGCGGATACGGTCAGCATGATCGGAAGGCAGCATCGGGTTGTATGCGCCAACCTTCTCGATGAAACGGCCGTCGCGCGGGCTGCGGCTGTCAGCAACAACGATGTGGTAGTAAGGGCGCTTCTTGGCACCTGCGCGTGCAAGGCGAATCTTAAGGCTCATGAAAAACTCCTGAAGGACAAACTTGAAAACTTGAGACTGATCAGGCGAAAGGCGGGCGGCCACCAGGCTTACCCATGCCCTTCATCATATCAGCCAGACCACCTGCCCCACCCATGCCACGCATCAGGCCACCAAGGCCCATTTTACTAATGCGCTTCATCATTGTGGACATGTCGTCAAACTGCTTGAGCAGACGGTTCACTTCCTGAACCGTCGTTCCGGAACCCGAGGCAATCCGCTTTTTACGGGATGCCTTGATAATTCCCGGCGTCTTGCGTTCCTGCTTGGTCATCGAGGAAATGATGGCCTTGTGACGCTTGAAGATCGATGTGTCGATCTCCTTGTCACCCAGCATATCCTTGATCTTACCCATACCCGGAAGCATGCCGAGAATACCCGAGATCGACCCCATACGGTTGATTTGGTTGATCTGGGAGACATAGTCATCCAGATCAAACTTGCCGGCGAGCATCTTCTTTGCGACACGCTCGCCTTCCTCGTGGTCGAGCGTTTCCGCTGCACGCTCCACGAGACCAGCCACGTCACCTAGGCCGAGGATACGGCCGGCCACGCGTTCCGGATGGAATTCTTCGAGGGCTTCCAGCTTTTCGCCAGAGCCGGTCAGCTTGATCGGCGCGCCCGTGATGGCCTTCATGGACAGAGCCGCACCACCACGTGCATCACCATCCATACGGCTCATGACGACGCCGGTAATACCGACAGCCTCATTGAAAGACTTGGCCGTATTGACCGCGTCCTGACCCGTCATGGCATCCACGACCAGCAGCGTTTCCGCCGGATTCGCGACCGCACGAATCTGACGCACCTCATCCATCAGGGCTTCGTCGATGGAAAGACGACCTGCGGTATCGAGGATAACGATATCATAGCCTTCACGGCGGCCCGTATCGAGCGCACGCTTGGCGATCTCTACTGGCGACTGTCCGGCAACAATCGGAAGGGCCGTGACACGCTTCGTGATGGCATTGACGCGCTCTGCCAACTGCTGAAGCTGGAGCTGAGCGGCTGGACGATAGACGTCCAGACTGGCGAGAAGAACCTTCTTGCCTTCACGCTGCGACAGACGCAGAGCAATCTTGCCCGACGTCGTTGTTTTGCCGGAGCCCTGCAAGCCAACCATCAGCACAGGAACAGGCGGCACAGCGGCGAGGTTCAGCGGAACTGCGCCTGCCCCGCCCAGCGCGTCGATCAGGGCATCGTTGACGATCTTGGCAACAGCCTGGCCTGGAGATACACTTTCAAGCACTTCATGCCCGACAGCGCGCTCACGGACCTT
The DNA here is from genome assembly GCF_049887835.1 of Gluconobacter sp. NFX36. NCBI lineage: Bacteria > Pseudomonadati > Pseudomonadota > Alphaproteobacteria > Acetobacterales > Acetobacteraceae > Gluconobacter > Gluconobacter sp. NFX36. The sequence goes on from NZ_JAGEKJ010000003.1 coordinate 272,849, forward strand.
GTTGACGAAGTCACGTACCACCGGCAGCGCAACGTCCGCTTCCAGCATGGCCAGACGGACTTCGCGCATTGCCTCGGTGACATCACCCTCGGTAAGCTTCCCATTCTTGGAAAGTCCTTCGAGGACACCGGACATCTTGCCTGAAAGTTGATCGAACAACGGGCCACCTTATAGCAAACAGAAACACGCCACTGCGCGAGCCTTCGCGATGTGGCGTGTCCGAAAACAGGACCGCTCTATCGCCTTGAGACACTGACGTCAAGCAATAGAGCAGTATTCAGTCAGAAATCAGGGAGCTGGCGGCACACCATCTTCCGGCGGGTGCCCTATGATCGCATCCAGCTGCTCATGAAGCGAATGAATCTTTTCCATCGTAACATTGGCTTGACGACGCTGCTCCGGCGTCAGCACATCGTGGAGCTTCTCCTGCGTTGCAAGACGGGCCTGAGCTTCCTGCGTATGCAGTTCACTTTCCTGTCGCGTCAGATCAGCGAGAAGAGAACGGTTAAGATCTCCTTCAGCAGATAGTTCTGTACGGATCTTGTCACGAAGATCTTTCAGCTTTTCATGCTGAGCCTTCATATCTTCATGCGCCTGCTTGAAGATCGTATGAACCTGAGCCTTCTGCGCATCTGTCAGAATGACACCAGGTGGAAACGGCGGCGGCATATCGCCTGGACCATGATCACCATGCATCCCCGCATGCAATGGAGCAGACTGATTCGGATGAGCCTGAGCCAGCAGCGGCGCAGTCAGAAGACCAACGGACGCAGCAAAAGAAAGAAAAACAGAAGTACGAAAGGCCGTCATGGATGACATATCCTTGAAGGTTGTTGGAAACGGAAGCGCACTCCCGCTTCCTTCACAATCAAGATGACACGTTCCGTGTTACAAAACTCCTCCACTCCTGTTTCGAAACGTAAACCTCGCATAGACACGTAACACAGAACGCCTCTTGACGTTCTTTCCACGACATTGCATGAAGCCCCGACATCTTGGGAACAGGATGTGACTCTGCTCTGTTTTTACTTAAGCAGACGTCAGGAGAGGTGGCCGAGTGGTTTAAGGCAGCGGTCTTGAAAACCGCCGTGCGTGGAAGCGTACCGTGGGTTCGAATCCCACCCTCTCCGCCAAAACAATACGCATTTTCTTATCATTTAGACGAATTCAATTACCGGCATTCCGTTAGAAACGGACAATTCCGGCTTACAGCAAATCAGCTATGCGCAAGCTACGGCAATCGCGGTGGCAGCTGTTTACTCTTTCTGCATAAAAAAACCTCCACCCGATACATCGGATGGAGGTTGGTCGTCTCTTCAGCAGAAACAGATTCCAGGGCACTTCAATCTCTGAAATCTGCTCTCCTCAAAAGTTAGCGCTGCCCAGCAGAACGCGCGCCGCCGCGACGACCGGCAGCCCCTCGTGCCGACGGCGGCGGACCAGAACGGCGTCGGCCACCTCCGCCATTTCCACCACCACGCTGACCGCCGCCACGTCCGCCACCAAGAACCGGAGGACGCATTGTAGAATTCTGGGCTGCATCAGAATGATAAGGGTGATCGGTTACGACCGGAATGGCCTTGTCGATCTTCTTTTCAATATCTTTCAACCAAGCACGCTGTTCAGCATCACAGAGCGAAACAGCCCACCCCTCACGGCCCGCACGCGCCGTACGGCCAATACGATGAACATAGGATTCAGGAACATTCGGCAGATCGTAGTTAAAGACGTGAGATACATCGTCCACGTCGATACCACGTGCCGCAATATCCGTTGCGACAAGCACCTTGACTGTGCCGTTCCGGAAACCCGACATGGCACGCTCACGAGCGCCCTGTGACTTGTTTCCGTGAATGGCCTCAGCGGTAATGCCGTTCTTGTTAAGGAACTCTGCAACCTTGTTGGCTTCATGCTTCATCAGAGTAAAGACAACAGCACGCACGACATTTGAGCTCTCAACAAGCATCAGCGTCGCGTCTTTCTTCTTCTCCGACTCAACGAACATGACAGCCTGACGGATACGATCGACAGTACTGGATTCAGGCGTGACCTGAACGGTTGCAGGGTCACTCAGCAGGGAATGCGCCAGATCACTGATGGACTGCGGCATCGTTGCAGAGAACAGAACTGTCTGACGACGTGCAGGAAGAAGCGCCATAATGCGACGGATGTCACGAACAAAGCCCATGTCCAGCATCCGGTCGGCTTCATCAAGCACCAGAACTTCAAGAGCCGAGAGATCAATATACCCCTGCCCTACCAGATCCAGCAGTCGGCCAGGTGCTGCCACCAGAACATCAACACCACGACGCGTCGCTTCAATCTGCCGCCCCTGACCGACGCCACCGAAAACAACAGCATGAGATAGCTTCATGTGACGGGCATAAGCCCCAAAGCTTTCGTCAATCTGGGACGCAAGTTCACGTGTTGGAGCCAACACCAGAACGCGGACGGTCTTTGGCACAGGTGGACGGCGATTCCGCAGAAGATAGTCCAGGATCGGCAAAGCAAAAGCCGCCGTCTTACCTGTTCCTGTCTGCGCCAGTCCCAGAAGATCGCGCCCTTCAAGAAGATGCGGGATTGCTCCAGCCTGAATAGGGGTCGGAGTTGTATATCCTTCTTCGGCAAGTGCCTTCTGGATTGGTTCGGCAAGATTGAGCTCTGCGAAACTGGTCATGGACCCCTCCTGAGGGATAACAAGGCCTGGCTCGCACAGCCCGAGCCGTACTTTTGGAGCACGAAAGGACGCCTGCTTTGAGCCTAGAGTTGATGAGAGACGGCTCTCAGCTGACTTCAGCCAGCATCATGACCATTTACCAGCCATTGAGACCGGTTAAATCTGGTCACTTCATTTTTCAAAAATGAACCATGAAGCCTGATACCTGAACGCCAAAACCAAATCAGCATGACGACGAAACCGTCAGCATCTCCCTGCGTTAACGGCTGGGATATCTGCGGATTGATGTAGGGCACGTTCCCTTCCACCGCAAGAGAAGTGAACTCCCGATTCACAAAAAATCATTATTATTTCACGCGTTTTGTAAAACCGTGAATCATCACACAGCGAAGAATGCAGCGGGAGAAAAGAATACCTCTCTCATCCGCTCAAACAGAAACACCCCTTGGAAAAAAGAGCGACCTTCTAGCCGCGACTGAGCAGAAAAAGAGCCTGCTCTCCAAACAGGTTGGCAAACCGGATAGATCGTCTCCAGGGCGCCTTCAGTCCGTCTTCATCCACAGCGAGCCACTGCCGGACAACATACCCATCCTCCTCACAAAGAGCGAGAAAATCCCTGATCGTACAAGGATGAATATTCGGCGTGGAGTACCAAGGCGTACCCCATACCGGCGTCATAGGCATACGTCCGGTTGTCAGAAGCTGCAGCCGTAAACGCCAGTGCCCGAAATTCGGAAAAGAGATGATGGCATGACGGCCAATACGCAGCATCTGCCTCAGCACTTCTCGCGGACGCTCTACAGCCTGCAGTGTCCTCTGAAGAACAACATAATCGAATGCATCATCCGGATAGTGTGCAAGATCGTGATCTGCGTCACCATGCATGACCGGAAGACCGTGAGCGACCGACTGAGTGACACTCTGCATGTCAATTTCGATACCTCGGGCATCACAGCCCCGGGTACGATACAGATAGTCGATCAGAGTACCATCGCCACTGCCGACATCCAGAACGCGCGCTTTCGCGGGAATCATCTCTGCAATCAGTCGTTGATCAACGCGCATCAGTGTGTTTCCTCCCTGGTAAGACCCGCATGTTCGGCAGCACCATTTAGGAAACCTCTTACGGTTCGATCCAGATCAGGCTCATCAAGAAGAAACGCGTCATGCCCACGGTCACTTTCGATTTCTACAAAAGAGACGTTTGCTCCAGCTTTGTTTAAAGCACGCACCAGCAGCCGGGACTGAGACGTCGGGAAAAGCCAGTCAGAACTGAAAGACACGACACAGAAACGCGTCTCGCACTTTCCAAACGGAGCTGACAGATCGCCGTCATGCTCGGCAGCCAGATCAAAATAATCCATCGCCCGCGTAATCGTCAGATAGGAGTTTGCATCAAATCTTCGGACGAATGTTGACCCCTGATGCCGTAGATAACTTTCAACCTCAAACATTTCGCCAAACAGCGATGGACTGCTCGCTGCGGGAATGGCCGTAGCTGTTTCCTTACGAACACGCCGACCAAATTTTCGACTCAGAGCCTCTTCTGAGAGATAGGTGATGTGCGCCATCATACGCGCAACCCCCAGACCACGCGCCGGAATAGCACCAAAATCCCGGTAATGTCCGTCATGCCAGTGAGGATCTGCAAAGATGGCCTGACGACTGACCTCGTTAAACGCAATATTCTGCGCCGAATGAAAAGGCGACGTGGCAATGGGCAAAGCTGCGAAAACGCGCTCTGGATGATCTGCCACCCATGTCAGCGCCTGCATACCGCCCATTGATCCACCCACGACAGCAAAGAGGCGTTCAATTCCAAGATAATCTACCAGACGGACCTGAGAGGCCACGATGTCATGCATCGTAATAGGAGGAAACTCGCTGTCCCAGGCCTTGCCCGTCTCAGAACAGAGGGATCGTGGCCCCGTGGACCCCATACAGCCCCCAAGGACATTCGGACAGATCACGAAAAAGCGGTCCGTATCGATTGGAAGTCCGGGGCCGACCATACGGCTCCACCAACCAGGCTTTCCCGTCAACGGGTTAGGCTCTGCAAGATACTGGTCACCCGTCAATGCATGACAGACGAGAATGGCGTTATCGCGGGTAGCAGACAGCGTGCCGTAAGTGCAGTAAGCGACTTCCAGAGGCGCAAGATGAGCACCACATTCCAGCGCCATCCCCTCTTCCAGACGCATGGTTTGATGCTTGTAGACAGGACCTTCCTCAACGGAAGAAGACACACTGCGATCCATCAGTTCCCACCTCGAATGCCTTCCGGGGCGGACGGTATGACATTGTCCCGGCGACACAGCAAATTTCTTTCTGGATTGACGATAAATTAACGAGCTTGAATTTTGTTAAGAAACAGTAAAAAAACATCTCATGCCAGATGGTCTTACAACTTGCGTTCGTTCCGGTCCCTTCGCTGGTTCCGTACGCCCCACCCCCCTTCAGCTCCTCGGATACTCAGGGACATTTGATGCCGCCTATTATCTGAAGACCAATCCTGACCTGAAAAATCTGGGAACAGCCGTTCTACGGCATTATCATCACTGTGGCTGGAAAGAAGGACGCAAACCCAACCCGTTCTTTGATCCACGCTGGTATCTGCAGCAATACCCGGACGTTCTTGGCGACCCTTTGCTTCATTACGTTACCGCTGGAGAAAAGGAAGGCCGTCAGCCTATCATGTGGTTTGATCCGGCCTGGTATGCCCAAACCTATACCATTCCCGAGGGAATGCTGGCCTTGGCGCACTACCTGCTAAATCGACACACCCAAATCCTGCAACCCATCGCAGAGTTTGATCCGGCTTTTTATCTGAAAGCTTACCCGGATGTCGCTGCGGCAGGGATAGACCCACTCGAACACTATATGATCCAGGGGTTTCGTGAGGCCAGACAGCCTTTTGAAGCATTTGATCTAGTCTATTATCGCAAGAACTACCTGCGACATGAACCAGAGACAAACCCTCTCCTGCATTACCTGGAAAACAGACACAAACCCAGTATTCATCCTGCACAACCACAAAACGAACTCACGGTTTTCCGGGAAGTTCGTCGACGCAGCACGCCCGGACCACTGTTTGAAAAGACCCAGCCCCTTCCAGAGAGTGCGATCCGCCGCGCACGTGTCTTGGCCTATTATCTGCCGCAATATCACGCCACTCCGGAAAACAATGCCTGGTGGGGAGACGGCTTTACGGAATGGACAAATACGTCCCGCGCGCTCCCCCGGTTCGCTGATCACTATCAACCGCGCATTCCGCGCGACCTTGGCCATTACACACTGACATCTCCAGATTTATTGAAGAGACAGGCAGACATGGCAAAGGCTGCGGGAATTGAAGGTTTCGTCTTCTATTTCTACTGGTTCAATCGCAAACGGCTTCTTGATGGACCGCTGGAAATGCTTCTGGCCAATCCTGATATTGATCTGCCGTTCTGCCTCATGTGGGCCAATGAAAACTGGAGCCGCAGATGGGATGGATCCGACAACGACATTCTCATTGCACAGGATTACAGACCGGAAGACGATCATGCCCTGATTGATTGCTTTGCACGCCATATGCGTGACCCGCGCTATATCCAGGTTCAAGGTCGCCCTCTCCTCATGGTGTATAGACCAGGAACCATCCCGGATGCACCTCAGGCTTTTGAAAGATGGCGCAAACTTTTCAGAACACGGCATAACCTGAATCCGATTTTTGTCATGGGACAGGCTTTTAACGCCGAGAACCCTCGTGATTTTGGCGTAGATGGAGCCATCGAATTTCCGCCCCATAAGGTCGTTGCGAATTGCAGTCTGATCAACGAACACGTGCAACTGATGGACGAAGATTTCCGCGGTCAGATTTATGATTACTCAGATATTGTCGAGAATGCTCTCAAACAGCCCCCGACATCCTACCCCCTGATACGGACCGCGGCACCCTCCTGGGATAATGATGCGCGTCGCCAGGGACAAGGACTGGTCCTGCACGGATCTACACCCAAACTTTATGAGCGATGGCTGACAGGCTTGGTCGATCATGCTCAAAAAGAACGGTTTTTTGGCGAATCCATCGTCTGCATCAATGCCTGGAATGAATGGGCTGAAGGTGCATATCTTGAACCCGACGTACATTTCGGCAGCGCTTATTTGAATGCAACAGCCAGAGCATGCACAGGGTTTAAAAGCTCGCTAAACAAGGCCCGCCTCCTTCTGATCGGTCATGATGCATTTCCTGCAGGTGCTCAAAGACTTCTGCTCGAAATAGGCCGAACTCTTCGCAAATCTTTTGGCGTGGATATTCGCTTTATCCTGCTGGAAGGAGGAGCGATGGTCGACGAATACAGACGCCTTGCCCCCGTAGAAATTCTTTCCATCACTTCTCCAGAAACAAGCAAAAGACTGAGCGCCTTGAATAAAGAAGGCTTTCAGCGAGCTATCCTCAACAGTGCAGCATCATCACCATTAGCACCCGCTCTTTTCGAGAACAGCATTCAATACATATTTTTGATCCACGAATTGCCAAATATCCTAAATACCCGCAATCTGATCAGTGCAATGCAGAAAGGTTGCGATCTGGCATGTTCCATTATGCTCCCAGCCCAGATCGTTGCCCAACGTCTTGGGGTAGAAAAGCACCCCAAACTGAACATTCTGCCGCAAGGTCTTTATCAACCCCCTGTTTTGAGCACTAGCGCACGGCAAGCCTTTCATCAAAAACTAGGGCTGACAGGAGCAACGTTTTTAGTGCTCGGCGCTGGCTATGCAGATATGCGAAAAGGCTTCGATCTTTTCCTGCAACTGTGGCGTACCCTGCGAAATGACGCTCACTTCGTCTGGCTGGGAGACATAGACCCTACTCTCCAGGACGGACTCCGCTCAGAGCTTGATCTAGCACTGCTGTCAGGAACATTTCATATGCCGGGAAATGTAAAAAACATATCTGACTGGCTATCCGCAGCAGATGTTTTTGCCCTGACATCCAGAGAGGACCCCTACCCGTCTGTCGCTCTTGAGGCTGTCAGCGCAGGACTATCTTGCGTCGCATTTGAAGATAGCGGTGGGATTCCCGCCTTTCTAAAAGATCTAAATTCAGAGGATATCGACCATTTAACCGTTCCACTCGGTGACATCAATGCAATGGCGAAAGCTCTCCTTGCACTGGGGAGTCAATCAAAAAACCGACCGTTTCTGCATCGCAGAAAAATCGCACAAAAGATGCAACGCCAGCTTGATTTCAAATCTTATGCTGAAGCCCTTTTGTATCGAGCGCTCCCGAAACTTCCGAACGTTTCGGTTGTCGTCCCGTCCTATAACTACGCGCGTTACCTAGAAAGTCGACTGGTTTCCATTTTCACACAGACACTCCCTGTTCTTGAAATTATTGTTTTGGATGATGCTTCAACTGATAAAAGCCTAGATATTGCACAAAATACTGCCAGAGAATGGCAACGCGAAATCCGCATTATCAAAGGACGCAAACCTTCAGGGTCAGTTTTTCGTCAGTGGAACAAAGCACTGAAAGAGGCCCGAGGAGAATGGATCTGGATTGCAGAAGCAGATGATCTTTGTGATCCACAGTTTTTAGAAAAGCTTTTTGATGCTTTACAACAGCACCCCAATGCCACAATGGCCTTCAGCGACAGCAGATCCATTGATACAAATGGCGCTCCTCTGACTTCGTCTTACCGTAATTACTGCTCCGAGACAGCAGGCAGCATCCTTGATCACGATGGGTATTTTCAAGGACGCGATTTTCTGAAGACCTGTCTCTCAGAACGTAATCTCATTCTCAACGTAAGCGGAGCTGTTTTCAAACGCATCCCAATGCGCGCCGCTCTCCGCAAATGCCAACCAGACCTTAGAACACTCAGCATTGCGGGAGATTGGCGTATTTACCTTGAGCTATTAGATCAAAATGAAACGGGTATTGTTTACGTCAAAGAACCCCTGAACATTCACCGACGCCATGAACATTCAGCAACACATCGCCTCAATAAAAATAGACACGTCAATGAAATAAAATTTATGCACACAACCATTTCCAAACGAATACATCTCTCCGATGAGAAAATAATAAAGCAAAAGACCTACCAAATAAAAATTATCAATCAATTTAATAATTAATTTATAAAAGAAATTATTTAAGTTTATACTTCAATAAATTTTATCAATTTTGTTTTTTAAACTCTGTTGTTTTACCCCTACCTCTGACTTCTTCTGAGTTAGGGTCTGTGTGTTGTTTGTATGGACTTATTGGTGTGCTGAGCAAAAGCCTCTGGTGTCATGTTCTTAAGGCTGGTGTGGGACCTGACAGCGTTATAGTTGGCTTTTCTACGTTTCGTTCTGAACGGATATGGAAACAGGTTGAGAGACGGCCCAGTGGGTCACTGGTGTGATGGAGACGTACGTGATTGCCTGGCCTTCTTTTCGAGGGTCGGGCCGCAATGAGACGACTGATATGACGCGGAAATATCTGCGTCAGCGGTCGATGTGTAGGGATTTATGATGGGATTG